>NZ_KV795672.1:197430-208732 GCF_001809065.1 Corynebacterium sp. HMSC055G02
AGGTTTCCACCGACAAGGTCGACACCGAAATTCCATCTCCGGTCGCCGGTGTTCTCACCGAGATTCTCTTTGAAGAAGACGACACCGTCGATGTTGGCGAGGTCATCGCAAAGGTCGGCGAGCCGGGCGAAGAGCCGGAAGGCGCTGACGATTCCGCTGAGGAGACCGAGGAAGAGGCTCCGAAGGAAGACGCTGAAGAGCCAAAGAAGGAAGCACCGAAGGCTGCCTCCGGTTCCGCTACTGATGTTGAGATGCCGGAGCTCGGCGAGTCCGTCACCGAAGGAACCATCACCACCTGGCTGAAGAAGGTCGGCGACACCGTCGAGGTCGACGAACCGTTGCTCGAGGTTTCCACCGACAAGGTCGACACCGAAATTCCTTCCCCAGTCGCAGGCACCCTGCTCGAGGTCCTCTACGACGAAGACGACACCGTTGACGTCGGCGAGGTCATCGCTCGCGTTGGCAATGCAGACGCTGCTCCAGCCGCCAAGGAAGAGGCCGAGGAGGCATCTGCCGCAGTCGAGAAGGACGAGGAGCCAGTAAAGGCTAACGAGGAGACTGAGGAAGACTCCACTGACGTTGACGCTGGCGACGCTACTGACGTTGAGATGCCGGAGCTCGGCGAATCCGTCACCGAAGGCACCATCACCACCTGGCTGAAGAAGGTCGGCGACACCGTCGAGGTCGACGAACCGTTGCTCGAGGTTTCCACCGACAAGGTCGACACCGAAATTCCTTCCCCAGTCGCAGGCACCCTGCTCGAGGTCCTCTACGACGAAGACGACACCGTTGACGTCGGCGAGGTCATCGCTCGCGTTGGCAGTGGCCAGCCAAAGAAGGCTGCACCGAAGAAGGAAGCTCCAAAGGCTGAATCCAAGCCGGAGCCAAAGAAGGAAGAGCCAAAGGCAGAGTCCAAGCCGGAGCCAAAGAAGGAAGAGCCGAAGAAGGAGACTCCGAAGGCTGAGGCTCCGAAGGCTGAATCCAAGCCTTCCGCTAACAAGGACGTTCCTTACGTCACCCCGCTGGTCCGCAAGCTGGCTGACAAGCACGGCGTTGACCTGACTAAGGTCGAGGGCTCTGGAATCGGCGGCCGCATTCGTAAGCAGGATGTTCTGCGCGCTGCCGAGGGCGGCCAGGAGACTACTGCTGAGTCCGGCTCCAACTGGTCCACCAAGGGCGTTCGCCCTGAGCTCGCTGAGCTGCGCGGCACCACCCAGCGTGTCAACCGCATCCGCGAGATCACCGCTGCCAAGACCCTCGAGTCTCTGCAGACTTCCGCACAGCTGACCCAGGTCCACGAGGCCGATATGACTGCCATCTGGGATTTGCGCGCTACTAAGAAGGCTGAGTTCGAGAAGAAGCACGGCGCAAAGCTGACCTTCCTGCCATTCTTTGCAAAGGCAATCGTTGAGGCTCTGGTCAGCCACCCGAACGTCAACGCTTCCTGGAACGAAGAGACCAAGGAGATTACCTACCACGAGCAGGTCAACCTGGGTATCGCTGTCGATACCGAGCGTGGTTTGCTCTCCCCGGTCATCCACAACGCTCAGGATATGTCCCTGCCGGAGCTGGCTGCTGCTATTGCGGACATCGCAGACCGCGCTCGCAACAACAAGCTGACCCCGAACGACCTGTCCGGCGGCACCTTCACCATTACCAACATCGGCTCCGAGGGCGCTCTGACCGACACTCCGATTCTGGTTCCGCCGCAGGCCGCAATGGTCGGCACCGGCGCGATTAAGAAGCGCGCAGTAGTCGTCACCGAGAATGAGGCAGATGCCATTGGTATTCGCGCCATGGTCTTCCTGCCAATTACCTACGATCACCGCCTGATCGACGGCGCTGATGCAGGTCGCTTCATGACGACCGTTGTTGACCGCCTCGAGGTTGCTAACTTCGAATCGGATCTGCAGCTCTAAGCAGCTTGCTCCCCTCCTGGGGTAGTAGCGCCGCGGGAATCTAGCTGGCTTGCTAGCAGGAGGTTCTGCCTCTTCCCTGCCCGCGTTAGTCGCACTTTGCGGCTGACGCGGGTATTTCTTTTGCCGCATTCGTCCCGCAGTTGAACCTAATCAGCGATTCCTTCAAATGCGCAGGCCCCCTATTCTTGGCTAGTGCTCAGATTTCACGTAGCCACACATAGCTAGCAAAGGCTCCATCGGCACAAAGAATTAACGTGCTGTTATTGCGCCGTTAAGCCATTAGCAGACAGCGGGAGGGTCGAACCGAAAGCAAAGCTGCAAGTAGCAAATGCGCATACTTTTTGTCCTGCCGAAATGCGAGAACACCACACACCCCCGCACACAGTTCCGGCTATCGCTTTCAGCTACACCGACGAGAGCTGAAGATAGCGATAATTAAATTCATTATTTGTTAACCTCGCCGTCACCTAGTTAGCAATTAGCCTTTACCAATCTAAGAAATCATTAGACAGCAGGCTTCTTTGGCGTGCCTATTTTTGCTCTCTGTACGTAACTTAGAAAGGTGGAGCATGTCCTCGGCTCCAGCGAATACTAGTTCGTCGACCGGGACCACATCATCTGAGCAATCGAGCTCCTCAGATAAGTGGTGGCACCTCTTCTTCGGCGGGCTTCTCGCAATCAACATCGTAATTTTTGTCTTCTGGGCTTATGACTTTGTGGGCCCGCAGGCAAATACGGCAATCCTTCTGATTACCATCGCGTTCGCCGTCTTCATGGCGTTCAACATCGGCGGTAACGACGTTGCTAACTCCTTCGGTACTTCAGTCGGTGCCGGCACCCTGAGCATGAAGCAGGCGCTTGTTGTCGCTTCAGTCTTTGAGGTTTCGGGCGCCGTCCTCGCTGGTGGCGAGGTTACTGACACCGTCCGTTCCGGCATTGTGGACCTGAACGCAATCCACGGTTTGGACCCGATGGAGTTCGCCTTCATCATGATGTCCGCGCTTCTCGGCGCGGCAGTGTGGCTCCTCGTTGCCACCCGCATGGGTTGGCCAGTCTCCACTACCCACTCCATCGTCGGCGGTATCGTCGGTGCCGCACTGACGGTCGGTTTCATCACCGGCAAGGGTGGCTGGAGCATGGTCCAGTGGGATCAGATTGGTCAGATCGCCGTTTCCTGGGTCCTCTCTCCGCTCCTCGGCGGTTTGGTCGCGTTCCTCCTGTTCGGCGGCATTAAGAACTCGATTCTCGTCTACAACGACAAGGCTTCCAAGCAGCTGCAGGCCATCCACCAGGAAAAGGCGGACCTCAAGGCGCAGCACCGCGACGACTTCGAAAAGCTCCCTGAGCACGATCAGATCTCGTACACCAACGCGATGCTTCGCGACGCTACGACGATGCGTGACAACGACTGGACTCCGGATGACCTGGAGTCTGAGTACTTCCGCAAGCTCGTCCACATCGAATCCAAGGTTGATGATGTCCGCGCTCACCGTGCGCTGGAAGCTTGGGTTCCGGGTCTAGCAGCCCTGGGCTCTATTGTCATCTCCGCGATGATGCTGTTCAAGGGTCTGAAGAACCTTCACCTAGGGCTTTCCAGCCTGGACAACTTCCTGATTATGGGCATGATCGCCACCGCAGTGTGGCTTGCCGTTTACATCTTCGCGCGTACTTTGAAGCGTCAGGATTTGGATCGTTCCACCTTCCTGCTGTTCAGCTGGATGCAGGTCTTCACCGCTGCTGCGTTCGCTTTCTCCCACGGCTCGAACGACATCGCTAACGCGCTTGGCCCGTTCGTGGCAATTCTGGATGTTCTCCGTACCAACGAGATCTCTTCCGAGTCCGGCGTCCCGCTGGCAGTCATGACCACCATGGGTGTCGCTCTCATCTCCGGTCTGTGGTTTATCGGCCGCTTCGTTATCAAGACCGTCGGATCCGGCCTGACTGAGATTCACCCAGCATCGGGTTTTGCCGCAGAGCTTTCCGCTGCTGTGGTCGTTATGATTGCTTCCCTGCTGGGTCTGCCGGTTTCCTCCACCCACATTCTGATTGGTGCCGTTCTCGGTGTCGGTATCGTTAACCGTGCCGCTAACTGGAACCTGATGAAGCCGATTGGTTTGGCCTGGGTTATTACCCTTCCGGCCGCTGCAGGTATCTCGGCAATCACCGTTTCCATCCTCCGCGTCGTCTTCGGCTAAGCCCACAAAAGCACGCCACTTTTACCCCGGCGGTCACTTTCTAGTGACCACCGGGGTATTTTTACGTCTGGCGCTATCCAAGTAAGTTTGGCGCTATCCAAGTAACAAGTAATCTGAGGCCTACAGAATTTCGGCGTATCCTATAGGCCACCATGACTGCCCCAAGAAAACCTTTTACTCGCGCAGATAAATCCATTCGGGAATCAAGCTCCGACATCGAGATTCAACATCTCGGCCTTGTCGACTACGAAGAGACCTGGCACCTACAGGCAGACCTTGCTGCCAAGCGTGCGAAAGACCTAATTCCAGATCAGGTTCTCGTGCTTGAGCACCCGAGTCTTTACACAGCAGGAAAGCGCACCCAGCCGGAGGACCGTCCTACCAATGGGTTGCCGGTCGTCGATGTCGACCGCGGTGGCCGCATCACCTGGCACGGCCCGGGCCAGCTTGTGATGTATCCCATCATCAAGCTCGCTCAGCCGGTCGATGTGGTGGACTACGTCCGCAGACTGGAAGAAGCCCTCATTCAAACCGTTCGCCGAGCCGGCATCGCGGCTGCTGGCCGCATCGATGGCCGCTCGGGGGTATGGGTTCCCGCATCAAACGGACTGAGCGACCGAAAGATTGCGGCACTGGGAATCCGCGTGACCCATGGTGTAACCATGCACGGACTCAGTCTGAACTGCGACAACTCTATGGAGTTCTACAACTACATCATCCCGTGTGGCATCTCCGACGCTGGAGTGACCACCCTATCCCGGGAGCTTGACCGAGATGTTAGCGTGTCAGAGATGACAGAGTCGCTTCTGGCAGATTTGCAAGATGCTTTGGAAGGCCGTTTGACCGTTGCCGACCATTCCTTCGGCTCCGCGCCCGACCCCACGAAGGACCTGCCACACCGGGTGAAGCACAACTCCACCACCGGCATATTCGAGTACTCATCAACAAAAGAGTAGGATGAAACTGTGACTGTTAAGCCAGAAGGACGTAAGTTACTGCGCGTCGAGGCACGAAATGCCGAGACCCCTATCGAGAACAAGCCCCGGTGGATTCGCAACCAGGTTCGTCCGGGCCCCAGCTACAAGGACATGAAAAACCGTGTCTCGGGTGCCTCTTTGCACACGGTCTGTCAGGAGGCTGGCTGCCCGAACATTCACGAATGTTGGGAAGACCGCGAGGCCACCTTCCTCATCGGCGGCGATAAGTGCACCCGCCGCTGCGACTTCTGCCAGATTAACTCAGCCAAGCCCGACCCATTGGATAAGGATGAGCCGCGTCGTGTTGCGGAATCCGTCCGCGAGATGGGTCTTCGTTACGCCACTATCACCGGTGTCGCCCGCGACGATCTGCCCGACGGTGCATCCTGGCTCTACGCTGAGACCTGCCGCCAGATCCACGAACTCAACCCGAATACCGGAGTCGAGCTCCTTGTCGATGACTTCCGTGGCGACGAATCTGCAGCACAGCAGGTATTCGACGCCAAGCCCGAGGTTTTCGCCCACAACTTGGAAACGGTGCCGCGCATCTTCAAGCGCATCCGCCCCGCATTCCGCTACGAGCGTTCCTTGGAACTCATCACTCGCGCTCGCGAAGCTGGGCTAGTTACCAAGTCCAACCTCATCCTGGGCATGGGCGAATCCTACGACGAGATCATCTCCGCTATGCAGGATTTGCACGATGCCGGCTGCGATATTCTGACGATCACTCAGTACCTCCGCCCCACTCCACTGCACCATCCAATTGAACGTTGGGTTAAGCCGGAGGAGTTCGTCAAACTCTCCAAGACCGCTGAAGAGATGGGCTTTGCCGGCGTCATGTCCGGCCCGCTGGTCCGCTCTTCCTACCGCGCTGGCCGACTCTACGCCCGTGCACTGGCGCACCGCGGTCAGGAACTGCCTGCGCATCTGTCCGCGCTTGCCGACGACAACGACAACAACCTCGCGCTTCAGGAAGCCTCGACTCTGCTCGACCGCTATGGCGCATCGGAGGATACGCCAGTCACTTCGACTATTCCGGCTTCCTAGAGGCCGACGGCCGCAGCGCCGTCGTAAAGCGAAACGGCGCTACGGCGCGGTCTATTGCCTAAAACTACATCGCATGCCCTAAAGTTGGTGATTATGGCGACCAATGATGCGAAAGAAATGAAGAAGGCGAACCGCGCCGCCAAGCGCGCTCAGCGTAAGCAGACTCGTAGCCAGATGTGGCAGGCGTTTAAGCTGCAGCGCTCGCGGGACAACAAGCTCGTGCCTTACATGGCGCTGGGCTTCTTCGGTCCAATTATCCTGCTGTTACTGCTTGGTCTGCTCATTGGTGGAGTCTGGCCCTGGGTTCTGACGATTATTGGTATCTCGATCGGCTTTATGGTCGCGATGTACATCTTCTCTAAGCGTCTTGAGGCGTCCTTCTACACAGAGGCGGAAGGCCAGGCCGGCGCTGCGGCGTGGACGCTGGACAATATGCGTCAGGGCGTTGGCTATGTCTGGCACGTCAAGACCGGTGTTGTCGCTAATCAGCACATGGATGCTGTTCACCGTGTTATTGGTAACGCCGGTGTTGTGCTGGTCGGTGAAGGTGATCCGAACCGCGTCAAGCAGATGATTGCTCGTGAGAAGAAGTCGCTGGCACGCATTGCGGGCGAAGCGCCGATTTACGACATGATTGCTGGTAGCGACGAGGGCCAGGTCCCGCCGAAGAAGCTGCAGCGCGAACTCATGCGTTTGCCGCGCAACCTGAATAAGGATCAGGCCAACGCTCTGAATGAGCGCATCCAGTCGATGGACCGTATTCGCGATGCGCGCGCGAACATGCCCAAGGGTCCAATGCCGAAGGGCGCTAACCCACAGGCCGGCATGAACCGTCGTGCGCGCCGTGCCGCCAATCGCGGCAAGAAGCACTAGAGGTTTTAGCTAGGTTTCACCAGGGTCGGTTGCTCGGGCAACCCGCCGAGGGGCAATCTAGGTTGAAGCAGAAAAAAGGGGCTTTCGGGCCCCCTTTTTTTGTGCTTTAAAGCTTTAAAACGATGCCTAAAGCCATGTCTTCACACACAGTTATTGATGTCTTGTTGAAGTGATTGCTCTCACTTATCACGCTGTCAGCAAAGGTCGTATCCTTGCTGGAAACAATGCTTAATGAAGATTACTGCTAGTTGTGCCACCATGGGATATGTGCAACTCTTGGCTGAAAATGAACTCTTAGCGCTTCTAGTGATTTTGTTTCTTGGCCTGGCAATTGGCCAGATCAAGATCTTCGGCTTCAAGCTTGGCGTGGCTGCCGTCCTCTTCGTCGGCCTTATCCTCGCGACTATTGAGCCGGAAATTCAAATCTCCCCGTTGATTTACATCGTGGGCCTGGCATTATTCGTCTACACCATCGGGTTGGAGGCGGGCCCCGAGTTCTTCAGCTCGTTACGCTCGCGCGGTATCAAGCACAACCTGTTCGGCATTGGTGTGCTCGCAGTTGTCACTATCGAGTCTTTCTTGCTGATCAAGTTTTTGCCTATCGACCCGGTGGAGGGCGCAGGCGCCTTCACAGGCGCCCTGACCAACACCCCGGCTATGGCCGCAATCGTCGATGCTCTTCCTAGCCTCATTTCGGATAAGGGCGAGCTGGCCGCTGCCCACGATATGCCGGTGATTGGTTACTCCCTGGCCTACCCAATCGGCGTGCTGGCAGTGATTGCCTCTATCGGTATTATGTCGAAGGTCTTCCGCGTCGATCACGACCAGGAAGCTATTGACGCAGGTGTCGCCGCGCTTCCGCTACATACTCGGGACATCAAGATTCTCAAGGACGACCTGCCTTCCATCACTGACCTTCCGTCGAAGTTCGGTTTGGACATCACGGTTTCGCGCATTGAGTACAAGGGCCACCTCTACATTCCGTCTCCGGGTGACACTGTCTCCGTCGGCGATATTATTTCCGTCGTCGGTACAGAGGAAGAAATTGCTCGTGCCGCCGAGTACATTGGCGAGCTTATGCCGGGTGATCCGACACACGACGGTCGCCTGGACTTCCGTCGCATCTTCGTCTCTGCATCTGACGTGGTCGGTGTACCCATTGCGGAACTTCAGACTCGCATGGACGGCATAATCATTACGCGTATTCGCCGCGGCGACCACGACATCGTCGCAGAGCCAAACATGCGCCTAGAGCTTGGTGATCGCGTCCGCGTAGTTGCACCGCCAGAGAAAATCAAGGACGCAACAAAGTTCTTCGGCGACTCCTACAAGAAGCTTTCCGACGTCAACCTCTTGCCCCTCACCCTTGGGCTTACGCTGGGTGTCTTGGTGGGTCTCATCAAGATTCCGCTTCCGGGCGGCAGCTCGCTCGCCCTGGGATCCGCTGGTGGTCCACTGGTTGTGGCGCTGATTCTGGGTGCTGTCGGTCGCACTGGCCCGTTGGTCTGGCCTATCCCCTACTCGGCCAACCTGGCGTTCCGCACCATGGGTCTAGCACTGTTCCTGGCAGGTATCGGCACCACTGCCGGTAAGGGATTCCAGGCTGCGTTGTCTGACCCGGCATCACTGACAGTTCTGGGTCTTGCCGCCATCATCGCGTTTAGCTCCGCACTGTTGACCCTCATTGTCGGTCACCGTGTGCTGAAGATTCCATTCGGCCAAACTGCGGGTATCCTCTCGGGCTTGCAGACTCACCCGGCAGTGCTCTCATACGTCAACGACCAGGCCAAGAACGAGTTGCCGGCAATGGGATACACAACGGTGTATCCAATGGCCATGATCATGAAGATTATTCTCGCCCAGGTCCTGGTCGTGTTGGTGCTATAGCGCTAACCCAAAATGACGGCCGTGCCAGTGGCACGGTCGTGCATGCCGCGCATATCCGAGTCGGTGATTGCTGGCGGCAGCAAGAAAAGAGTAAGCAAGCTGCGGAAGAAGGCACGAACAAAGCCAACTCGCTCGCCGGGCTTGTCCACGCGAGCGACACCCATCTTCATCATCCACTGGCCCGGAGTGCGGGCGAACAGCCAAACCGACACCGTGCCAATAATGAGGAAGACAACTGGCGAATAGGTCGCAAGGAATGACTGCCAGGCGATAAACGAATCCCCGAACTGGTCAATCTGCGCCTCGCTCGGGCCGAAGAACATCGAAAAAGCGCCGGCAATCATCAAGGAAATAATCCAGTCAATGAGAATGCCGCCGACGCGACGCATCAACGTCGCTTGCGATCCTGGGCCATCGGGGGCAAGACCCAATGCCTGGCCGGGATAGTCCGAGAGCTTGTCCGGATTATCGAACTCTCCCGGAATCTGAGGGCCATCTAGCCAACTGTGCTTTTCTTCCATGGGTTCATAGTCTAATGCAGCAATCCGGCTATCAAATCACGGGCTGGGACAGCCATTCAGCGCGTGCGGGGGTAATCCGGGGGCGATGTTGCGTCGCCTTTTCCATTTTCTTATCAGCACGGGAGCTAAAGGCGCGTCGTAAAGCGTGTGTGACATGAATGCGCAGGGTATTGCCTTGTTTCCACAAATAGATAACCTGCTCCCTATTTGCGTAACCTGTTCCGTATTGGCGAATTTCTCACGCACCATGCCAGAAATTCGTGGTTCTAATTCCAGAATGAATGCGTGGTTCGTTAAGCTTGAAGGCGTCAACCGGCCAGTCCTTGACAGCGCGGCAGGTGCACGAAACATCGTGCAAGAATTCCCTACTGCGTACTAAACAAGGCCAACTAAGGAGACCGCACATGTCCTTCAAAACTCCCGAGGAAGTAGTCGCGTATATCAAGGAAGAGGGCGTCGAGTTCGTAGACGTCCGCTTCACGGATGTTCCCGGCATCGAGCAACACTTCACCATCCCGGCATCCGCATTTGACGAGGACGCGATGGCCGAAGGCCTGGCATTCGACGGTTCCTCGATTCGTGGTTTCACTTCCATCGACGAGTCCGACATGGCACTGCTACCCGACCTGAGCACTGCGCGCATTGACCCGTTCCGCAAGGCAAAGACCCTGAACGTCAAGTTCTTCGTCCACGATCCGTTTACCCTCGAGCCGTTCTCCCGCGACCCGCGTAACGTCGCGAAGAAGGCGGAGGAATACCTCATCTCTACCGGCATCGCCGACACCTGCTTCTTCGGCGCTGAGGCGGAGTTTTACATCTTCGACAACGTCAAGTTCGAGACCGACACCAACCGCGGCTTCTACGAAGTTGATTCCATCGAAGGCTGGTGGAACCGCGGCAAGGACCAGAACCCGGACGGCTCTGCAAACCTGGGTTACAAGACCCGTCTTAAGGGCGGCTACTTCCCTACCGCTCCGTACGACCACTACCAGGACCTGCGCGACAAGATGTGCCTGAAGCTCGCTGACGCCGGCTTCGACCTGGAGCGCGCCCACCACGAGGTCGGCACTGGTGGCCAGCAGGAGATCAACTACAAGTTCAACACGATGTTGCACGCTGCAGACGACCTGCAGACCTTCAAGTACATCATCAAGAACACCGCCTGGGAAGAGGGCAAGTCCGTCACCTTTATGCCGAAGCCGCTGGCTGGCGACAACGGCTCGGGCATGCACGCTCACCAGTCGCTATGGAAGGACGGCAAGCCGCTGTTCCACGATGAGGCCGGTTACGCAGGACTGTCGGACATCGCTCGCTGGTACATCGGCGGCATCCTGCACCACGCAGGTGCGGTACTGGCCTTCACCAACCCGACCCTGAACTCCTACCACCGCCTGGTCAAGGGCTTCGAGGCTCCGATTAACCTGGTCTACTCACAGCGCAATCGCTCCGCCGCTGTTCGCATTCCGATCACCGGCTCCAACCCGAAGGCAAAGCGCATCGAGTTCCGCGCCCCGGACCCGTCGGGCAACCCGTACCTTGGCTTCGCTGCCATGATGATGGCCGGACTGGACGGCGTGAAGAACCGCATCGAACCGCACGCTCCGGTCGACAAGGATCTCTACGAGCTCCCGCCGGAGGAAGCCGCCGACATCCCGCAGGCTCCGACCTCTCTCGAGGCCGCACTCGAGGCCCTGCGCAACGACCACGAGTTCCTGCTCGAGGGCGATGTCTTCACCGAGGACCTCATCCAGACCTACATCGACTACAAGTACGAAAACGAGATCGAGCCGGTTCGCCTGCGCCCCACTCCGCAGGAATACGAAATGTACTACGACTGCTAAAGTTTTCGCTTCACGACGGCCACAGCAAGCAGCCCCCCCCCC
>NZ_KV795672.1:208832-275906 GCF_001809065.1 Corynebacterium sp. HMSC055G02
CCCCCCCCCCATTGCTCCTCATGGCCGCCCAACGAGCTTGTTAGATGCCGCCTGACCACAGTTAATGTGGTCAGGCGGTTTTTCATTGCGGTCATGCTGGCTGCGGGCGCCTGGGCCCGCATACGCGCGCGTATGTGAGCACGAATTTGTGCGCGGTTCCGGGCCACTCCCCTGAACAGGGTCATACACCACCACAAAAGGGCCGCGACTCCTGCACGAGTAGAGTTGCACACTCTCCGCCCCAGTCTTATCGATGCAATATTCACTTGTCGATGCGCTATAGCGTGGCCATAAGTGAACAGCGCATCGACAAGTGACAGGGTGGGGAGGATACCGTGCGCATAAGTGCCGGACAGCCGTCGATAAGTGATGAAAAATCGTCGATGAGTGAAGGAAAATCATCGATAAGTGCCAGAAAAGTGGCCATAAGTGCGAGGGTGGCGCTAGGGACAACACGAGGGACGGATGCGAGGGACACCGCAAGGGGGCGGACACCAAGAGCGGATGGGGCATGCTGCGAAGGTAGGACGCCAGGCAATCACGCCCGTTGAACCAGAAATGTGTCGCAACTTAATGACATGTGACAAAGTTCATAAACATTGATGCGTGGGAGGATAATTCACTCATCTGTAATCGTTCTCAAAAAGTATCAATTGTGCATGTCGAAGTAGTTATTACGGGCAACTTATTGACGGAAATTGGGCTCTGTCGCTGTGACCGTCGTAAAGCAGAAATGGCGTGCTGAAAACTGCGTAAACGCCCCCTACGCTGTGGTTTTTCCGTATGGTGGTACGACATACCCCTCGGAAATGGCGCCTCGAGAGCCCGCGCCGAGGCGTTTTGATTGATTCTGGAGAGCATGCATCTGGAATAACTTAAGCCCAGCCGCCGCATAGGGTGGCCGATGAACATTAAGAAGGATTTGAGCATTCTTGACTAACGAAAACGCTGCCAACCCAGAAAACTCAACTCGCATTGATTTTCTCTACCTCAGCGAACCTGACATGGTTGAAGCTGGTGTCACGGATTTCGCCAAGTGTGTTGAGACCATGGAAGAAACCCTGATTCTGCTGGCCGACGGCGACTACCGGATGGCCGGCGCTTCCGCTAACTCCCACGGTGCCCAGATCAACTTCCCGGATAACCCAATCCATGAGGGTATGCCGGCAAATGGCCCTGACCGTCGTTTCATGGCAATGCCCGCTTACCTCGGTGGTCGCTTCAACGGCGCAGGTGTGAAGTGGTACGGCTCCAATGCCGATAACCGCCAGAACGACCTGCCACGTTCGATCCACCTGTTCATTCTCAACGATGCAATTACGGGTGCCCCGAAGGCTGTCATGTCGGCAAACCTCCTGTCGGCATACCGCACTGGCGCTGTTCCGGGTGTCGGCGTCAAGCACCTTGCCGTCGAAGACGCCGAGGTCGTTGGCATCATTGGCCCGGGTGTTATGAGCCGCACCATTCTCGGCTCTGCCATGTCGCAGCGTCCGGGCATCAAGAAGGTCAAGGTCAAGGGCCGCTCCCAGGCTTCGACCCAGAAGGCTGTCGATTGGATTAAGGACGAGTTCCCACAGCTTGAAGAGGTCCGTATCGTCGAGACCGAAGAAGAGGCCATCCGCGACTCCGACATCCTCATCGCCGGCACCTCGACTTCCTCCGATGGCCCGTCCGGTTTCCCGTACTTCAAGAAGGAGTACCTGAAGCCCGGCGCGCTGCTGCTCATGCCAGCCGCTGCACGCCTCGACGACGACTTCGTGCGTTCCGACGACTGCAACCTCGTCGTTGACTACACCGGCCTGTACGAAGAGTGGTTCAACGAGAACGGCCCAGACGTGACCTATGAGCGCTTGCTCGGTATTCCGGGTAACCGCTGGTGGGACATGAAGGAAGAGGGCACTCTTCCCGCCGAGAAGCTTGTCAACATCGGCGATATCGCTTCCGGTAAGGCCCCGGGTCGCCAGAACGACGAGGAAATCTTCTGCTACTCCATCGGAGGCATGCCAGTCGAGGACGTCGCCTGGGCCACCGATGTCTACGACAACGCCCTGGCAAAGGGCATCGGCACCAAGCTGAACCTGTGGGATGTTCCGCTGCTGAAGTAATAGTGACCAGTAAGTTCGACAACACGATTAGTAAGCTCAACAAGCTAGACGCGAAGTAGGCGAGTTTTACCAATGGGTAAGTTCAAACCCAGCAGTGACCAGACAACTCCGGAAGGAATCCAACGATACATCCGGGACAATGACATTCGCTGGGTAGACGTCCAGTTCACCGACGTTCCCGGCATCGAACAGCACCTAACCGTTCCGGTATCCGAGTTTGATGAGGACTCCGCTTACGAGGGCCTTGCCTTCGACGGATCGTCCATTGCGGGTTACACCTCGGTGGATAACTCCGACATGATGCTGCTGCCCGACCTGGACACGGCTTTCATCGACCCGTTCCGCAAATCGAAGACGCTGAACATGAAGTTCTTCGTCCATGACCCGCACACCCGCGAGCCATTTAGCCGCGACCCGCGCAATATTGCCCGTAAGGCCGAGAACTACCTGAACGAACTGGGCTTCGCCGATACCTGTAATTTTGGCGCTGAGGCAGAGTTCTACATCTTCGACTCCGTCCGCTACGACTCCAGTTCAAACAAGTCATTCCACGAGGTGGACTCGGTTGAGGGCTGGTGGAACTCCGGTGTGAAGGTAAACCCGGACGGATCGCGCAACCTCGGCCACAAGGTGCGCACCAAAGGCGGCTACTTCCCTACTGCTCCGTATGACCACATGCAGGATCTTCGTGACGAAATCGGCGAGCACCTGCAGGATGTTGGCTTCCATGTTGAGCGCTCCCACCACGAGATGGGCTCCGGCGGTCAGCAGGAGATTAACTATCGTTTCAATACCCTGCTGCACGCCGCCGATGACATGCAGACTTTCAAGTACGTGGTGAAGAACACCGCCAAGTTCAACCAGAAGTCCGCTACCTTCATGCCGAAGCCGTTGGCCGGCGATGGCGGCTCTGGTATGCACATCCACCAGTCACTGTGGAAGGATGGCAAGCCACTATTCCACGATGAAAACGGTTACGGTGGCCTGTCCGACATGGCGCGCTACTACATTGGCGGCATCTTGAAGCACGCCGGTGCAGTCCTGGCTTTCACCAACCCGACAATGAACAGCTACCACCGCCTGGTTCCGGGATTCGAGGCTCCCGTCAACTTGGTCTACAGCCAGGAGAACCGCTCGGCCGCCATCCGAATCCCGATTACCGGCGCAAACCCGAAGGCCAAGCGCATCGAGTTCCGCGCTCCGGACCCGTCGGGCAACCCGTACTTGGCTTTCACCGCCGCAATGATGGCTGGTCTCGACGGCATCAAGAACCGCATCGAGCCTGGCAAGCCGATTGACAAGGATCTCTACGAGCTGCCACCAGAGGAACTCAAGGACGTCCCCACCGTCCCGCATTCGCTGGAGGGTGCGCTGAAGGCGCTGGAAGAGGACCACGAGTTCCTGCTTGCCGGCGATGTCTTCACACAGGATCTCATCGACGCGCATATCCGCTACAAGTTCGAGCAGGAGATTATGCCGGCACGTCTGCGCCCGACGACGCAGGAGTTCGAGCTCTACTACGACTGCTAGCATTCGCCCCGTAAAAGCTCGCTTGACGACGCCCACACCGCTACCCCACCTAACCGTATTGGGGTAGCGGTGTTTTTAGCTGGGACACGCTGTTTTTAGTCGGCACATTTAGTAGAGCTAGCACCACTGCGAACTAAACGGATTGGGGCTACCCTTGATTGTTATGAACAACAAGTCACTGACCCGTTCCACCAATAACAAAATGGTTGCAGGTGTACTCGGTGGATTCGCTGAGTATTTCAACTGGGATGCGACTTTGCTGCGCGTTATATTTGTCGCGTCTTTCCTGATGCCTGGTCCGCAGTTTCTTCTCTACCTCGCAGCATGGATTATCATGCCGAAGGAAACTTACGTATAAGCGCGGTCGACCGAAAAATACCTAAATAGCCATACCTTGGAGTATTTATCTAATGAGCGACGCCGCTCCCGAAAAACCCACCAAGAAAATTTACCGCTCGCGTAATGACCGCCTCCTCGGTGGCATCCTCGCAGGAATCGCGGAAAGCCAAGGCTGGGATATCACTTTCACACGAATGGTCTACATCATCCTTCCCTGCGTTGGATCGATGATTGGCTGGAAGATTGGCGCTGGGTTCCTAGCTCTTTACCTCTTGGCCTGGTTCGTCCTGCCAGATGGCGAGTACACGCTTGACGACGATGCCCGCGGCTCCAACCACGCAGAGAAAGAAAATAAGCAATAAACGTCAAGCTTAATAAGATTGATACCTTTCCGTTACTCGCAACGCCCTCACCAGCACTATTCCAATTTCGCAATCACGCAAATTCGGTAACAAATAGAGCATAGAGCGCACAGATTCGCGCCATTTGACTTGCACAGGCCCCAGAATTACCTAGTGTTCTTTCTGTACGGCTTTGAAGCCACACCATCTTCGAATGTCCGATATTCAAAAGAATTGTCAATTTCTCTTTGAATTTAATTCGGACAAATAGTGGAAGATGCCAATAATTGAATAGGTAACTTAGTTAGCTCTCAAGAAAGTGGTTTTGAAATGCAGAACAAGAAGATGACCGGTATCGCTACCGCAATCGTTGGCTCCGCCGCTCTTCTCGGCGGCCTGGCTGCATGTTCTTCCGATGACGCACAGGATGCTGCTAACAACGCCAAGGATCAGGCGGGCCAGGTAGCAACCGACGCCACTGATAAGGCTGGCGACGCTATGGACGGAGCTAAGGACAAGGCTGGCGAGGCTGCTGATGGCGCTAAGGACAAGGCTGGCGAGGCTGCTGATGGCGCTAAGGACAAGGCTAACGAGGCTATGAACGGTCTGGGGCTGGGCGACGCTGCTGGCGAGGATGTGGCAGAGGCTGACCTGCCTGAGTCCATCACCGAGGCAGCTTCTTCCTTCACCTCCCCGTACGATTCTGAGGCTGGCGAGTTCAAGTCCGCTAAGAAGGTCGGCGACGCGGTTGCCGCTGAATACGAGAACGTCACCTTCGTTGAGTCCCCAGAGACTAATGGTGCACAGCCGCTGATCGGTAAGATTCGCGAGACCTGGGTTGCCAACGGTGCACTGGAAAACGAGATTGGTCTGCCGACCGCACCGGAGTCGGAGATTGAAAACGGCTGGGAGCAGCCGTTCACTAAGGACACCATGAAGTGGACCTCTGAGGACGGCCAGAACTACTCCGACTCCTACGAGAACAAGTAGTTCGACACGAACCGAAAGATTTTGAGCGTGCCGGTTGGCACGCTCTTTTTCTTTCCCCCTAACTAGTCAAGCTCCTCTTCCCCCCCCTAGTCAAAAACGCCAGAGGCACCGCGCCGATGTGCGCCAACAATGTTGATATCGACAATCCCCACGGCAGCCATTGATGCAAAGACCGTGGTGGGGCCTACGAACTTAAAACCAGCTTTCTTCAATGCCTTGGCAAGCGCCTCGGACTCCTCGGAGAAGCTGGGCACCTCTTCGATTGAACGTGGCTCGGGAGACTTCTCCGGTTTAAACGACCACATCAACTCGGCTAAGCCGCCGTTTTCACGCAAGGCAATAGTCGCGGCGGCGTTATTGATTACCGCGGTAATCTTCCTGTGATTCCGAATGATTCGTTCATCATTCATCAATCTTTCGACATCTTCGTCATCGAAATCAGCAACCGCATCGGGGTCGAAGTTCGC
Organism: Corynebacterium sp. HMSC055G02; assembly: GCF_001809065.1. Lineage (NCBI taxonomy): Bacteria > Bacillati > Actinomycetota > Actinomycetes > Mycobacteriales > Corynebacteriaceae > Corynebacterium > Corynebacterium sp. HMSC055G02. The sequence goes on from NZ_KV795672.1 coordinate 214,605, forward strand.
GAAGGCTTCCTGAAACGCGGGCCGCTTCTTCAGCACTGTCTCCCACGACAACCCCGCCTGAAATACCTCCAGGCTGAGCCGTTCGAATAGTCCTTGCTCATCGCGCACCGGCATCCCCCACTCGGTGTCGTAGTACTCTCTCAGCAGCTCACTGTGAGCAGCCCATGCCGGTCGAGCCAATCCATCCTCACCGATGATGAGCCCATTGTTTTCCGTGTAGTCCGATCCAATTTTCATCAGTCTTTCCAATCCCCCAATTCCGGTTTGACTTAGCTGAGCACCGCAGCTCTTAATTCATATGCTTGTGTTGACGCCCAACCAGAGCGCCATACACCAGATCCAGCGTCGGCGTTTCCACTTTCGCCTTCTGCCCCATCCGGCGGATCGCGCCAATCTGGGCATCGAGCTCATTGGTAAGTCCCGCGGTGTAGTCGCGCTGCATCGACGAGGTGTTGTCGTACCCTTGATCATCAGTAAAGGCCAAGGTCCGCGACACGATGTCCTCTGGCAGCGCAACGCCGCAGGCTCGACCGACTGCCTCGGTTTCTTCAAACATCCGCGTCAAGCTGTCGCGCATTTCCGAACGCAAGTAACCAATCGGACTATCAGCCAGGGCACCTAGGGCACCGAGGTTAGCCACGAACATCGCTTTTGCCCAGATATCGACCCAGATATCCGGGAGCTGTTCGCCACCGAGCCCAGCCATGTGCAATGCCTCGATAACTGCCCCGACCAGGTCATTAGTGGAGTCATCGAATGTGCCGATGTTCAGGCTCATCGGTCCTGGTCGGAAGGTGACTTCTGCCGGGCCAGTGTGGATAAAGAAACCGCGGATAACACCCGGGAACACCTTGTCTTCACCGAACCGCCCCGCTGCCAAATAAGGGATTTCCACCGAGTTATGGGTGGTCACCACTGCTGCACCAGCCGGAACTTGCGGGAAAGGATCGTTGCCCGGCAGCGCCTTGGTTGCCGCAATCACAACATCGACGTCGACGCCATCGGCAGTGAGTTCACCCCAATTGTCGGCTGCTTTGACGGGGATAATGCTGCGTTCCCCGTGCTCGTCGATAAGCGTGAGCCCCACCTCACGAAGACGTGTCAGGGTCTCGCCGCGGGCGAGAAAGACGACATCATAACCCGCTTGCACGAGGCGACCGCCAAACCAGCCGCCGACAGCTCCTACACCTAAAACTCCAATCCTCATAGCTGCCACCTTACGACTTCCGCACTGAGCGCGAAATAGGTTGCATGCGGTTGTCCACAGGCAATCCAGGCTATCCCCAAATGTGAAATTTGAGCTTGAATTACTACCTTGTCAAAACTATGTAAAGCGGAGTAGGGTCGAAGTTAATAGATATCAACCCAGGGTTGTTACTCTTTTGAGGCAAGACCTGAGGCCCACAGTTTGTGGCGCCTCGGGTCTTTTTGCGTTTAACGGCCCTGCTTACTGTGAAGGAAGGTCACGATGGGGTCGTCAAAAGATTCCAGCGCGAGGGCAATAGTTGAAAACCTCGGTGGACCCGGAAACATCACAAGCATGACGCACTGTGCGACGCGTCTGCGTTTTGAACTCGGTGATGTCTCCAAGATCAACGAGGACAAGATTGACAAGGTGCCGGGCGTACTCGGTGTCGTTCACCAGGGCGATAACCGCTACCAGGTCATCTGTGGCGGTGGCGTCGAATCGATGTACACGGCCATTAAGCACCTACCGGAAATGAAGGGTGCCGGCGCAGTCGCCACTAAGTCCGACGCAGACGTTAAGGCAGAAGCTCGCTCGAAGGCACGCGGCAAGTACTCCTGGCTGGACAATTTCTTCGAGTACCTCTCGGATTCCTTCCGCCCAATCCTGGGCGTGCTGTTGGGTGCATCGCTGATTATCGCGATTGCGGCTGTACTCGACGGCCTGAACATCGTCGACTTCCGCGCTGAGGATAAGTCCGCCACCTGGATTTTCGTCGATGCCATGTGGCGCAGCGTCTTCTACTTCCTGCCAATCATGGTCGCCTACAACGCAGCGAAGAAGCTGCGGGTAGATCCATGGCTGGGCGCAGCCATCATGGCTGCCCTAATGACGCCGGAGTTTATGAGTCTGCAGGATACCGATCGCTTCTCGGACACCATCAAGACAGTCAACGAGGAACTCGGTACCGAAACTTTCACCGCCAACATCTTCGGCCTGCCAATGCAGCTCAATGACTACGGCGGACAGGTCTTTGTACCGCTGATCATGGTCGCCATCCTGGCAGTGGTCTACCACGGTTTGAAGAAGATCTTCCCGGAGAATGTGCAGATGGTCTTCGTGCCGTTTATCTCCATGTTGATTATGATTCCGCTGACCGCTTTCCTCATCGGCCCACTGGGAATCTGGCTGGGTAACGGCATCGGCTCCGGCCTGGCATGGATGAACTCGAACGCACCGTTTGTGTTCGCAATTCTCATCCCGATGCTCTACCCGTTCCTGGTGCCACTGGGTCTGCACTGGCCACTGAATGCGCTGATGCTGGTCAATATCCAGACTCTCGGCTACGACTTCATCCAAGGCCCGATGGGTGCCTGGAACTTCGCCTGCTTCGGAGCAACTGCCGGTGTGCTGGTTCTTTCCATGCGCGACCACGACACTCAGATGCGCCAAACTGCAACGGGTGCACTCGCTGCCGGTCTCTTCGGTGGTATCTCCGAGCCGTCCCTCTACGGTATTCACCTGCGCTTCAAGCGGATTTACCCGCGCATGCTGCTCGGCTGTTTCGCCGGCGGTCTGACTATCGCCATCCTGTCGGCTCCGTTCGGTGGTGTGACAACCAACGCCTTCGTCTTCACCTCCCTCATCACCACTGTCGTGTTCAAACCGATGTGGGTCTACCTGATTTCCGTCGCCGTGGCATTCTTCGTCGCCATGTTCGCCATCATTCTCACCGACTACCGCACGCCGGAAGAGAAGGCTGAGGCCGAGGCCGCACGCGCCGCAGAGCTTGACGACGAGCCCAGCGACGCCACCCCACACGCTGCCACCAGTGGCTCCGATTCGGCTCCAGCTGAGGCTTCCGGTGACGCTGGTACCAACGCCGAGGCTGCCGCACCGGCTGCTGCGGCAGCTGGCGCCGGTGGTGTCGCAACTGCCGTTGATACCAAGCCTGTACAGGTGCAGGCCCCGGTTGCCGGTGAGGTTGTCAGCCTTGCTGAGGCCGGCGACGCGGTCTTTGCCTCCGGTGCTCTCGGTGACGGTGTCGGTATCAAGCCGACCAGTTCTACCGTGGTCGCACCCGTATCGGGCACGTTGATGACTGTGGCAAAGACCGGTCACGCCTTCGGTATTAAGACCGATGACGGTGTAGAGGTACTCGTCCACGTCGGTATCGACACGGTCAAGATGGCCGGTGAAGGCTTCGATGTCCAGGTTTCCAAGAAGCAGCACGTCGAGGCCGGCGATGTTCTTGCCGAGGTCGATTTCGACAAGGTCAAGGAAGCTGGCTACCCAACCACGACACTGATGACCATCACCAATACCAAGAAGCTAACCAAGGTTTCCCCGGTCACCGGCATCTCTGTCCAAGCCGGCGACATGGTCATCGAGGTTCAGCCATAATTGATTTCTAGAAGGCATACCGGCCTGAAATCCCTCAACTTATGGAGGAGTTCACGGTTACCGACATGGAAATCCTGAGAGTATTCAATAACAACGTGGTCCTGGCCAAGGACGCGACCGGCGAGAAAATCATCACCGGCCGCGGAATTGGGTTCAAGGCTCGCCCGGGACAGCCGGTTGATTCGAGCAAAGTAGTCCGAATCTTCGTCCCGGCAGAAGGCCGCGATCCGGACCATATTGCCACGATGCTCACAGAAATTCCGCTGGCTCACATGACTCTTGTGACCGATGCGGTAACCGCAGCCGGCCTGCCGGAATCAATGACGAAGAACGCTTCCCTCCTTGTGGCGTTGGCCGATCACATTGGTTTCGCCATCATGAGGGCAGCTAACGGGCAGCGAGCCGATTACCCGCTGCTCGCGGAAGTCAGCCAACTTTATAGTGAAGAATACGCGCAGGCGCAGGCGATTTTGTCGCATATCAATCGCGCCCTCAATGACCGTCGTATAGCGCCATTGCCCCGCCCAGAAGCGGTGGCGATTACGTTACACCTGGTCAATGCTGGTTTTTCTACGGGTGATTTGAGCTTCACCTACACCATGACGGGCGTCCTGCAGCAGCTGCTCACAATCATTGAAAGTGATTTTGGCATCACGCTGGAGCCAGAGACTGTCAATGTGGGGCGCTTCATCACACACCTGCGCTACCTGTTCGTCCGGATTGCCAAGCATGAGCAGTTGAAAGATCACTCCTCCGCTATTGGCCAGGCCATCCGTGACTCCGCCCCAGAGGCGTTTCGCTGCGCACAGCGTATTTCCGCAGTCATTGAACTGCGTCTGGGGTCGGGGTTGACGGAAGACGAAGTTTCCTACCTCACCCTGCACATTGCACGCATTGTGCAGGCAGCGGCTGTATCTCCCACCGCCTCCAGGGCTTCCCGGAGCGTGCGCGACGTTGATGCTAAGCAAGCACCAGCGGTGGGGTGTACAGGCACTGTGCCTGAGTCAGAAAATTTCACATATTCGACCCGAAAGGATTCAACCATGATTACTCGTACCGCTACCATCGGTTCCTCCGTAGGCCTGCACGCTCGCCCGGCTTCCCTGTTCACTCAGGCTGCTGCTGAGTACGACTACGACATTGTCATTTCCCTTGACGACGAAGAGGCCGATGCCGCCTCGATCCTGGAGGTCATGACCCTCGGCGCTAAGCACGGCGACGAAGTCACGCTGAGCTGCGAGGACGACTCCGCAGCTGCAGCTCTGGACGAGCTTGCAGCCATGCTCGAGCGCGACCTTGATGCCGAGTAAGCCCAGCTAGAACGCTCCTGGATAACACCACGGCACACCACGACCGACGAGTATCCCCGCAGAGGTCCCGAAAAGGAGATCGGAAGCAATGAACGAGCAGCACACTGTCATCTATGGCATCGGTGTCTCGACCGGTACGGCCAGCGCTGAAGTAGTAAAGGTACTCCCCGCCCCGGGAGTTGATACTCAAGAGCCGTCGTCGACCGATCCCGTCGCCGATGGTGAGCGCGTCCGCGCGACGATGGCCAACGTCGCAGAGTCGCTGAAGAAGCAGGCTGAGCACTCCAGCCCGCAGGCACGCCCGATTCTGGAGGCCACTGCGCAACTGGCTTCCGATAGGGCGCTCGCCAAGGCCGTGGTGAAGAAACTCAAGGCAGGCTCCGGCATCACCCAGGCCGTTCACGATGCCGTTGAAGACTACGCGCAGCTCCTAACCAGTCTCGGTGGCTACATGGCTGAACGTGTCACCGACCTCTACGATGTTCGCGACCGCACAATTTGCGAGCTGCGTGGCCTGCCAAAACCGGGCGTCCCGGATGTCTCCACCCCAACTATTCTGCTTGCCGACGATCTCGCGCCCGCCGAAACCGTGGGTCTTGACCCCGAGTTGGTCGTAGGCATTGCCACCGCTGGTGGCGGGCCGACCAGTCACACGGCTATCCTCGCAGCACAGCTGGGCATTCCAGCCGTCGTTAAGGCGAAGGGCGTCATGGAACTCGAGGCCGGAACCTTCGTCGCCATTGACGGCGGCGCCGGTGAGGTGATTGCGAATCCGACCGCCGATGAGGTCGCCGCGTTGGAAGAGCGCGCTCGACGCCGGGAAGCAGCCCTAGCGCAGTCTGTGGGCGCAGGCAAGACCGCTGATGGTTACCCGGTGAATCTGCTGGCCAACATTGGTACCGCGGAAGATGGTGAGTCTGCGGCAGCGCAGGATAATGAGGGCACCGGCCTGTTCCGTACTGAGTTCCTTTTCCTCGACCGCGACAAGGCTCCGAGTTTGGAAGAACAAACGGAAACCTACACTCGTGTGCTGAAGGCATTCGGTGAGCGACGCGTGGTTGTGCGCACGCTGGATGCGGGTGCGGATAAGCCGCTGAGCTTTGCCGACCTAGGCGAGGAAGAAAACCCGGCGCTGGGTCGCCGCGGACTGCGCCTGTCGCAGGCTCGGGAAGATTTGCTGGATACGCAGCTGGATGCACTCGCCGCTGCGTTTGACGCCACCGGGCGCAAGGCTGACCTACGGGTTATGGCTCCGATGATCGCAACGGTCGAAGAAACAAAGTGGTTTGCGGACAAAGCGCGTGAGCGTGGCCTGCCGAAGGTCGGCATCATGATTGAGGTCCCCGCAGCAGCGATTCGTGCGAAGCAGCTGCTGTCCATTGTGGACTTTGCCTCCATTGGTACTAACGACTTGTCGCAGTACACTATGGCGGCCGACCGTATGCAGGGGGCTCTGGCGGATTTCCTATCTCCATGGCAGCCGGCTGTGCTGCAAATGATTAAGTCCGCATGCAAGGGCGGCAATGCTACCGGCAAGCCCATTAGTGTCTGCGGTGAAGCCGGCGGTGACCCGCTGCTGGCACTGGTCCTGGTGGGCCTCGGCGTGAGCTCGCTGTCCATGGCTTCCAAGAAGGTGCCGGCCGTCCGCGCCGCTCTCCGCCTCCACGACCGCGCTACCTGCCAGCAGATGGCAGCATACGCTGTCGATGCCGAAACTGCGGCCGATGCGAAGGCCGCAGTGACCGCGCTGGTGGATCCGAAGGTGAAGGATCTGCTGTAGAGCGACGGAATTAGCACTAAGCCTGGCGTACACACGCTGTCAGCGTAAACGTGTGCGCCAGGCTCTTTCTCTTATGTTCGCTGCCCCATCACAGGCAGCAAATTTTCTGGGAAATTTCTTGATTTTCCCTCTCTCGAACGCCCCATTAGGATAAATAGAGTGCCTTCGTCGGCACCACCAACGCCGTCGAAGCCCCTTAATAATTCAAATAAAGACGGATCATACAAGCCGCAACTTAATTCACGCATCAGGCTCCACCCAGCCCGTGAAAATTCACAATTTCACATTAAGAGTGTCAGTTTTCGACATCGTGGCCTTTCATCTACATGGGCACACGAACTGCAATTGCGCTGCTGTAACGGGCGTTTGCGCCACCGCAGCACCGGCAACAATGGCATCGCCACAGCAGCTTGCAGCATCGCCCTTGACCTTACGGGCGACACTAATTTAGAAAGAACACAATTCTCATGACCAAGTCGAGCGAAGTGGAGTCCCCGAAGTCTTTCGCTTCCATTATCGTTGTTACAGCTCTCATGCTGTTTTCGATGTTCTTCGGCGCGGGCAACCTCATCTTCCCGCCGAAGCTCGGAGTGGATTCCGGTACCAATTTTGGCCCCTCAATCACCGGCTTCCTGCTCACCGGTGTGGCGTTGCCAGTTCTGGCCATCATCGCCATCGCCATTTCAGGCAACAACCTGCGTGACCTAGCGTTCCGCGCGGGCCGCATCTTTTCCTTGGGCTTCCCGGTAATCGCATACCTTTCCATCGGTGCTTTCTACGCTCTGCCGCGTACCGGTGCCGTGTCGTACGAAACCGGTGTCCAGCCGATTTTCGGCAGTGATTCACTGGCCGTCGCTGCGGCCTTCTACTTTGTTTTCTTCGGTATCGCCTTAGCACTTGCGTGGAATCCGAATGAAATTGTGTCCAAACTGGGCAAGATCCTCACCCCGGCTCTGCTAATTCTCTTGGTTGTATTGGTTGGAATGTCGGCATTCAAATTCGATGCCGCTCCGGCTGCGCCAATTGAGAAGTACTCCTCTACCCCATTTGCCTCCGGCCTGGTCGAGGGCTACCTCACAATGGACTCCATCGCCGGCCTGGCATTCGGCATCATTGTCATTTCTGCCCTCCGCGTCAGCGGTGTCCCAGAGGGCAAGCGTATGGTTCGCGGCACAATGATCTCAGGCCTGTTCGCCGGCATTTTGCTGGCCATCATCTACTTGGGTCTGGGCTATGTCGGCCAGGTGCTGCCGAATGCCGCCTCCTTCGATAACGGCTCGGGCATTCTCGCAGAGGCTTCCAAGCTGGCCATGGGCCAGGTCGGACAAATCATCTTCGGCCTCATCGTTCTGCTCGCATGTATGACCACGGCTGTCGGCCTGATTGCCGCCACCAGCGAGTTCTTCAACCTGCTACTTCCGGGCATCAGTTACAAGGCATGGGCGATTATCTTCACGGTCATGTCCTTCGTAATGGCAACACAGGGGCTGTCTCAGGTACTGGCGATTGCCGCGCCAATCATCACCTTTATTTACCCGCCGGCTATCACTCTGATTGCACTGACTCTTCTCGACCCGGTCATTTCCTACTCCTTCAAGCTGCATTACACCTACCGCCTGGGCGTCTGGGTTGCCACCATCTGGTCGGGTATCTCAGTACTCTCCGGTTTGGGTGTCGGTGGTTCTGCTTTGGCGGACTTCCTCAGTCTCGTACCTGGTCAGACCATCGAGTTCGGATGGTTCCTGCCGACTCTGGCAGCGACGGTGATCGGATACGCAATTGACGTCGTCACGCGAAAGCAGCGCGCAAATCGCCCGGCGAGTGTGCTTGCCGACGAGACCGTTGCAGAAGAGGTAGCCGAAAAGGCGTAAAACCACACCCGGTTATTTGCGTTGCATAACGTAAATACCGCACGCTAGAGAAGTAAATTCCATCCGAACAAGGATTGACTATGAGTACCCGAATGCGTTTTACGCAAACGCTCCTATTCCGCGTTATTGTCGCGATTATTCTGGGCATTGTCTGCAGCTTTTTCTTCCCGGAATGGCTGGCTCGAATTTTTGTCACTTTCAATGGCCTCTTTGGTAACTTCCTGGGCTTCTTTATCCCGGTGCTGATTTTTGCCCTCATCACGCCGGCGATTGCCAGCCTGGGCCGCGGCGCCGGAAAGTGGCTGGGTATTACCACTGCTATCGCCTACGGCTCGACGGTGTTCTCGGGTCTATTGGCCTACGCCGCCACCCAGGGGCTCTACCCTTGGCTGCTCGGCGCTGACCAAGCCGGCGCATCGGTGGATATTGATGAGGGCGCGCTGGAGAGCTTCTTCAATGTGGAGATGCCACCGCCGTTTGACGTCATGACCGCCCTGTTGCTGGCTTTCACGGTCGGTGTGGCGATGACCACCGTGAAGTCGGACTCGCTCTACCGCGGTGCGACGCAGCTGCGCGACGTGATTATGAAGATCATCTCGGCGTTTATCATCCCGCTGCTGCCGATTTACATCTTCGGCATGTTCCTGTCTATGGGCATGAACGGCAACCTGACCACGACGCTGTCGATGTTCTTCAAGGTGCTGCTTCTGGCAGTCATCGGCACCGTGCTCCTGTTGGCAATCCAGTTCTCCATCGCTGGCGCCATCGCTGGCCGCAGCCCGTGGACGTCCCTGAAGAACATGCTGCCGGCTTACGCCACCGCACTCGGTACCTCCTCCTCGGCCGCTACCATTCCGGTGACTTACAAGGCCGCGCTGAAGAATGGTGTCTCGGAGAAGGTCGCAGGCTTTACCGTGCCGCTGTGCGCGACCATCCACCTGGCCGGTTCGATGATGAAAATCACGCTGTTCGCATTTGCCGTGATGTTCATGGCGGACAAGCCGCTTTCGCCGGGCATGGCCATCGGCTTCATTCTCACTTTGGGTATCACCATGATCGCGGCTCCGGGCGTTCCAGGTGGCGCAATTATGGCCGCGGTCGGAGTGCTGCAGTCCATGCTGGGCTTCGATCAGGAGCAGGTCGCTTTGATGATTGCCGCCTACATCGCCATCGACTCCTTCGGTACCGCATGTAATGTCACTGGAGACGGTGCAATTGCCATGATTGTTAACCGCTTTGCCAAGGATGATGTCATCGACCGTTCCGAAGAGCTCAGCTTCGACGCTGAAGAGGCCAATTCCGCATCTTCCACAACCGAGGCCTAACTGGCTTCGGTGCATATGTAAAAATTAAAGAAAACATCCACCGGTCAACCCCGTCGCAATCTTTCAAAAGGCCTTCTTATGGGCCGATGCGGCGGGTGTTGGCATACATGTAAGGGGCCCGCCTTGGACTTCATTTCGACTCGCGACCCAGAGCGCACGCCGCACAAGTTCTCAGACATTCTCCTGGGAGGTCTCGCTAACGACGGTGGCCTCTACCTGCCGGTCGAGTACCCACAGGTTGACGATGCCACTTTGACGCGTTGGCGCTCCGTGCTTGTCGACGACGGTTACGCAGCCTTGGCTGCAGAGGTCGTCAGCCTTTTTGTGGACGACATTCCACTGGAGGATTTGCGCGGTATCTGTGCACGGGCGTACACCTACCCGAAGTTCTCCGATCCGGATATTGTGCCGGTGACGAAGCTGGAAGATCAGCTCTACATCGGTCACTTGTCCATGGGCCCCACAGCGGCATTCAAGGATATGGCGATGCAGCTGCTCGGTGAGTTCTTCGAGTATGAGCTGGCTCGTCGTGGCGAGACCCTGAACATCCTCGGCGCCACCTCTGGTGACACGGGTTCCTCGGCCGAGTATGCAATGCGCGGCCGTGAGGGAATCAGCGTGTTCATGCTAACTCCGGCTGGTCGAATGACCGCGTTCCAGCAGGCTCAGATGTTTGGTCTGCAGGATGCCAACATTCACAACGTCGCCCTCGACGGTGTCTTCGACGATTGCCAGGACATCGTTAAGGCCGTCTCCGGTGACTTGGAGTACAAGGCCAGCCGCCACATTGGTGCAGTCAACTCGATTAACTGGGCTCGCCTGATGGCTCAGATCGTGTACTACGTCTCCTCGTGGATTCGTGTCACTGGCGGCAACGGTGCTGAGGCGAACAACGCGCAGAAGGTCAGCTTCAGTGTGCCGACCGGCAACTTCGGTGATATTTGCGCCGGCCATATTGCGCGCCAGATGGGTGTGCCAATTGACCGCCTGATTGTGGCTACCAATGAAAACGATGTCTTGGATGAGTTCTTCCGCACGGGTGCCTACCGCGTGCGCAGCGCTGCGGAGACTCAGGCTACCTCTTCCCCATCGATGGATATCTCCCGCGCGTCTAACTTCGAGCGTTTCATCTTCGATCTGCTGGGGCGCGATGCTGAGCGCACTGCAGACCTCTTTGGTGTCAAGGTCAAGGAGGGCGGCTTCTCTCTTACTGCTGATCCGATCTTCCCGGAGGCTTCTGCCCAGTACGGTTTCCTCTCCGGTCGCTCGACTCACGCTGACCGCGTCGAGACCATCAAGGACTGCTGGGAGCGCCTAGAGGTCATGGTCGATCCGCACACCGCTGACGGCATCCACGTCGCCCGCGGCCTGGTAGACCAGGTATCCACCCCAATTGTCTGCCTGGAGACCGCTCTGCCGGTAAAGTTCTCCGAGACCATCCTGGAGGCCACCGGACGCGAGCCGGACTGCCCGGAGCGTTTCGCGGACATCATGAATGCCCCGCGCCGCGTTACCGAGCTGCCGAATGATGTCGATGTGGTGAAGAAGTTCATCGACGACAACGTGGCTTAAAACCGGGCATAGCCCAACGTCCCCCCCCCATCCGCGCAGCAGCGATGTGGAATAGTGCCCTCTTTTTTAAGGGCAAACGGCATTATCTTGGGCTATAGGGCTGTTATTACCCCCGTGATTACCTCACAATTGTTCACATGAGTTTCACTCGAGTTAATAGCCGTCCTATGCCCCACGCGCCCGCATCTTCCCCGCTGGAAGGTTCCCAAAAGACCACCACGGTCTCGCGGGCGCTGGCCGACACACTGGCCCAGCACTGCGACCACTGCTTCGGTCTCATCGGCAACGCGAACTCCCACTTCACGTCAGCCCTTACTGAATCGGGATTCGGCTACTCCTCCGTCCGACACGAATCGGCTGCTGTCGGGGCCGCCGATGCCTTCCACCGCGCAGGCGGTGGGCTTGCTATCGCGACCGCCACTTGCGGCGCAGGATTCACCAATGCGCTAACCACTCTGGCCGAGGCTCGGGTAGCCCGTATTCCGCTGATTTTTGTCGTCGGCACGCACCCGGAACGCCCACGTCCCTTTGACCTTAATCAGGCGGCGCTCCTCGACGCCCTTGACGTCTGTCATCGCACCGTTACTCCCGAGTCCGCGCTTGACGACGCAAACTTTGCAGTCCAGCACGCACTGAGCTCTCGGCAGCCTGTCGTGCTGCTGCTCCCCTATGACATCCAAGAAGCACCGATAACGGCATCTGCATCTGAAACACAGTCGGCTAACCAGGAACATCTGCACACGGGCCGACCAGAATGGCTGGAGTCAACTGTCACGTCGCTGGCCGAGGAACTGCAGACTGCCCGTCGCCCTCTCATTATTGCTGGTAGAGGTGTGCTGCTCTCTGATACCGCAGAGCTAGTCCGCCGCATCGGGGACAGCGTGGGGGCACTGTTTATGCACTCAGCGATGGCTCGTCATGTGCTTTCCAGTCCGTGGCAGATTGGCACCGTGGGCGGTTTTGCGCATGCGTGGCAGGTGGAGCTAGCTCGACAGGCCGATGTGGTGCTGTTCCTGGGAGCAAGCTTTAACGCTTTCCAAAACCGTGGCGGCAACATGTTTGCACCGGACGCGAAGATTATCCAGGTTGTCGACGAGCCCCATCCCGCTGCTCAGCCGTCGGTGACACCGCTATTGGCTAAGTTGGAGGAACTTCTGCCCGTACTGGCAGAGCAGCTGGAGAAGCCCCGGGCGTCGTCAAGCACATGGCGTGCGGAGTTGAAGACACTGCCGACGACAGCGGAGGTCGAGTCGCTGACGTGCGCGGATGGCCGGTTGGATCCGCGGGCGTGCCTGCAGTATCTGAATCGTATCCTGCCCAATCAGCGCGCTGTGTGTACTGACGGTGGCCATTTCCTGGGGTGGGTTCCGAAATATCTTGATGTGCCTGGTCCGCAGCAGCAAGTGATTGTGGGCACGGCGATTCAGTCAATTGGTTTGGGCATGGGGTCACTTGTCGGCCTCGCGGCGGCACGCCCCAAGGACTATTGCGTGCTAGTCGCCGGTGACGGTGGCGGCACGATGGGTATTGCGGATTTACCTGCGGCGATTGAGCAGCTGCGGCGTGGTCGTGGCGGTTGCGTGGTGTTCATTAACGATGCTGCCTACGGCGCGGAGCTGCACCAGTTTGGCGATGTCGGGTTGGACACCTCGTCCATGGAGATTGCCGACTACGACTTCGCCGCAGTCGGACGTGCCTATGGCGCTCACGGTTTCAGTGTCGGCAAACCTGAGGACTTTGCCCAACTCGACGCCTATTTCCATGAAGTTTCCAACTCCGATGAGGCCTCCGTTGCCGTAATTGATTTCAAGGTCTCACGGCTGGTGGTCGCGGACTTCGTGAAGGAAGTTCTGGCTAAGGCACAAAGGTAGTTTGCCGCAGGCATGATCGGGGCCATCTAGGCCCCGGTGCGACCCCTCTTCAGGCCGGTTGGTTGATGGGGTCTACAATGTGGCGAGTGGTAAAGCAGCGTAACGGTAAAGATCAGATTTCATCAACAGATCAGCCCGCCACCGCAGTGGCAAAGGACCCGCGCGAGCATGTCACTGGTCGCGCGATTGCCGTCTGGCTGGCGGCGCTGATTACCTACATCGTTGCCATCGTCGGCCGCACCTCCATGGGTGTCGCTGGCGTCGAGGCGCTCGATCGCTTCCATATCAACGCCTCCCAACTCGCGCTGTTCACCGCCGTGCAGGTTGGCGTCTACGCCCTGGCGCAGATTCCGACGGGCATCATCATTGACCGCGTCGGCGCCAAGAAAACGATGGTCGTGGGCGCACTGATCATGGCACTGGGCCAGGTCATCATTGCGTTCACGACATCGTATCCGCTGGCTGTCATTGCTCGTGTGTTCATCGGCGCCGGCGATGCCACCGCATTCCTCGGTGCTATGCGGCTGCTTCCCGCGTGGTTCCCACTGCGCGTCACTCCGCTGTTCACGCAGCTCACGGCTGGTCTTGGCCAGCTCGGCCAGTTCATCTCTGCGGTCCCGTTCCTCGCGATTCTGCACGCCGCGGGGTGGGTGCCCGCGTTCTTGTCGCTGAGCACCGCGGGTCTTCTCATCGCTATCGTAGGCATGATCGCGCTTGCCGACGTCCCGGAGAACTCCTCCACAGCCAAGATGTCACTTCGTAAACGCCGCGCCGCCGAGAAGGCCGCGAAAACGGCTGCCGATGGCGGAGCCTCTGCCGCAGCCGATGAGAAACTAACTATCGGCCAGACTCTGAAGATTGTGACCACTCACCCGGTGTGCTGGCAGGGTTTCTTCACTCACTGGACTGGTTTGATGCATCAGTGCATCTTCACATTGCTGTGGGGCATGCCTCTGATGATGCTAGGTATGGGTCTTAAGCCCTCCGAGGCCAGTGTGGTGCTGGTCGTTAACACGCTGTCAGTAATTATCGCCGGGCCGTTGATGGGCATGGTCTCGGCACGCACCGGCCGCGACCGTATCAAGGTTGTTGTCGCAATCGCGTTTATCAACATGGCCGTCTGGCTTGTGTTCCTGGCACCGAGCAACCCACCAGCGTACTGGGCAATTATCGTAGTCAACATCCTAATGGCCGGTCTTGGTGCAATGTCCAACTTCGGCTTTGACTCAGTGCGCGAAGAGGTCGATCGCAAGGTACTCGCCACCGGCACTGGGTTGGCGAATATGGGCGGTTTTGTGGCCACCATGCTCGCTGCACAAGGTGTCGGCTTCCTGCTGGATATTGCAGCTCCCGATGGAAATTACACCTGGGAGACCTTCCGCATTGGCTGGTTGGCTGTCGTCGGTGTGTGGGTGATTGGTTTCGTTGGCCTGCTGGTTGCAAAGCGTGCGGCGGCACGCTTTGTCGCCCAGCAGAGCCGTTTTGAGCTGGAACCTACGGAGTAGGAACTACAGGAAGTCGAGAGACGGAGCGGCTAGAACAGCGAAAGCTGCTCTGGTCCTTCCAGTCCCTCCGAGTCATCCGAGTCCTCCGATCGCCCAGAGGAGTCTGCGCGGCCGCTATCCGCCGTGCGTTCGCTGCCATCGGTCTGAGCACCATGGGAAGCGCGCTCACCGGTGTCAGTTTCGGAGGCTGCGTTCTCCGGGACGTCGTCAAGCGAAGGCGTTGATGCTACGGCCTCACGCTCATACATTTCCTGCAGCTTCTCGGTCTTGGTAATGCGGACTAGCTCGGCGTAGATGACCAGCTTCATAGAACTATTGACCAGTGGCCCCAGCTGGGAAAACAGGACATCGACGTCGCCGTCAACCGCGAGGCAAGCGCGACGCAGGCTCTCCTCGGAAATAATCCAGCGAGAAGTTTCCGCGCAGGTTTCGCGGTCGCCGATGAAGTCCAACGCGAGGGCAACCTGGTTGCTGGCGACGCCATCCAATGTGGCAGCCAGGCGCTCGTTAGGTGCGGCATCCTTGAACAGGCGGGCAATCTGGACTGCCTCCGCCGTCGGCACCTGGCCAGCGGCATACTCAGCGATGAGTTCGGCCATGCGCTGAGCACCGACGTGCTGATCAGTCAGCCAGATGTCGTGCAAGGCATACATGATGGCCATGGCTTGCCAGGAGGCGTGCCCATGATAGAGAATACCCAAGATGCCGGCCTGCTCCAGCAGCCAACCGACCATCGCTTCCCCATCGGCGCCATTGCGAGCGCAGAGGTTGTCGACATTCCAAGCCATATGCCCTTCGACGCAGCAGCCATAGAACTTCTGATCTTCCTCCAGCTGCGCGGCCAGTGACACTACTTCACGCGCGGCATACGGGTAGCCGTAGGCAAGGGTGGCATGCGACAGATCATCGACGCCCATGGTCACCCACGGAAACTCGCCGTGCCACGGACCGCGACCAACGAGGAAGCCCGCCGCGAGATACGCCCATCGGGTCGAGGCATCAGCGTTGTACCAGTACTGCAGTGCGCGCGGCGTCGGATGCCCGCTGTCAGCGTGAATCAATCCCGCGTTGACCAGCATCTCCACAATCCAGGGCGCCGCGAAAGCACTCGCCCCTATTGACGCTGCGAAGTCCTGAATCCACAGCAGGCTCGATTCCTCATACATGTGCAACGGGTCCTTCAGACGTCCGTCGCCGCTGCCCGCAGCATCCATAAACGCCGAAGCAAACGCCACCGCAGCCACCGAAGCTTCGGTCAATTCCTTTGACTCCAGCGTTGCCGGGAAAGACTCCGTCGGATGCGGCTTACGAATCGACCACATGTCGCCCTTGAGCGCCAACGCGACTGCGCCCACCAGGCGGGCAACCACTGTCGATTCGTTGCGTGCTTCCGATTCTTGCTCAAATGTCGGCATCGCCGGTTCTTCTAGCACAGTCAGCAGCAGACGCTCTTCGGCCCAGCGCACCGCGTCGGCACGTAGTTCAGACCACATATAGGAGGGCAAGTACTTCTCGTCGGTTGCCATCCAGCGCAGCTCATTGCGAATATCCACCGGAGCTGTCATCACCAGAGCCCGCACCTTCACCGGATCGCAGAGGAAGCCTGCAATGAGCTCCACCTGGCGAGCCTGCACATTCCGCACCGTTAAATCGCTGGCGTTCAGGGCTCGCGGTGTGCCCTCTCCCGGCGCGTTATCCGGCTCCAGCCCCATGCGCTCCATACGGCGACTCAGCACATCCGCTGGCATATTCGCCACTAAGTCGGCGACGCGGAAGCTAAGGCTCGGTTCCGCCGGGAACACCTCCGAAATATGTGGCGGCACATGCCACACGCCCGCCGGTTCCTCCCACACGAGCCCCTGGCGCTGGCCACGGCGTAGCACATGCTCAAGCTGCTGCTTGCCGACGCGACGACGCTTGCGGTCAACGCCCTTCGGCGTATCGTGCGCCATCACGTCCGCATCCGATGCCCAATAGGCCACTTCTGTGAGGGTATCCAGCGATGCGGAATCCTCCAGAATATGAACCAAGTGGGCCACATCGAGAACATCGGGATCACAAAAAGACAGCGCCGTATGCGCTGAATCCTGTGACATCAGCAATTCCACCGCCTCTTGCCCAGCAGCTGAGGTATCAGCGGCTGGGCACGTGCGGCTCAATAAAAAACGCAGGTCAGTGCCATCGAGGTTGAGAATGAAATCCTCATACCTAGGGCGTACCGAGTAATCGACGTTGCGTTCCATAGCCCACCATTATGCCCGGTCGCCGTGCTAAGACAAAGGCTGCACCCCGCTGCCACATATTGAGCCTCGCAGCGAGGTGCGGCAGACCTCTGCCCGGCCTACTCGTGGTCGGGGTTCTCCTCACCCCAAAACACACGATTGACGACACGGCTGGAGTGACGAGTCAGACGCAAATAGTGCTCAATAAAACCGTTGGAATCCGATGCCTCCCACCCCGCCGCACCGGCGACCTGAGTCAGCTGACGCCCCGGCTGGGGCAGCTGATCCGTGCGCTTACCACGGGTGAGCACCAGCGCATTGCGAGCATTCGTCGCCATCAGCCAGGCATCCCGAAGTGCGTCGGTATCCTCCGCATCTAGAATTCCGCGGTCTTTCAGCACTTCCAGACACTCCAGCGTCGACGTGTTGTGCAACTCCGGCACCTCGTGGGCATGCAGCATGATTAGCAGCTGCACAGTCCATTCGATATCGGTCAGTGCACCGGAACCGAGTTTGGTGTGGGTACGGCGATCGGCTCCGCGAGGCAGTCGCTCGGAATCAACACGCGCTTTCATACGACGGACATCGCGGACCATCTTGGCATCAGCTCCGCCCTGTGGGTACCTCAGCGGATCGATGGCCTTAAGGAAGCGGGTGCCCAGGTCTTTGTCGCCGGCAATCCAGGTAGCCCGTAGCAGTGCCTGAATCTCCCAGGTTTCACCCCAGCGCTCGTAGTAGGTCACATAGGAATCCAGGGTCCTGACAATCGGGCCCGAGCGTCCTTCTGGGCGCAGGTCCACGTCGACCTCCAATGGCGGGTCCTGGCTTGGCTTTGCCAGCCGACGACGCAACGAGTCACAAATCCTGGTTGCCCACTTGACCGCCTCGGAATCGTCGACAAGCGGCGCTCCATCGGCGTCCTTGCGGGGTTCACAGATGAACATCACGTCGGCATCGGAGCCGTAGCCCAGTTCAGCACCGCCGAGTCGCCCCATACCGATTACGGAGATAATGCCCGGGACCTCCGAGTCAGGATGCTCCAGCGACCACGCACGGATTTCGGCGGCGAGGGCAGCTTCGAGTACGTTGTCCCACACCATCGACAGAGAATGACAGACCTCTTGCACATCCATCAGTCCGAAGAGATCTGCGGAGGCAATGCGCGCGAGCTCTGCACGGCGCAACGCACGTGCCACACCAATGGCCTTAGCTGGACTGTTGTGACGAGCAGCCGCTGCGACCAGCGCACGCCCGACTGCATCGGAGTCGGTATTCAGTAGCTTCGGCCCGGACGCGCCGTCGCCGAACCGTTTAATTACGTCCGGCGCACTCATAATCAGATCAGACGCGTACGGCGAAGAACCGAGCACCCGCATCAACCGCTGGCCGACGACGCCCTCATCGCGCAGCGTACGCAGGAACCACGTTTCGTCGTGGAGCTTCTCAGAGAGCTTGCGATAATTGAGCAGACCCGCGTCGGGGTCTGGCGTCGACGATAGCCACTCCATCAGCGTCGGTAGCAGCATCGCCTGAATACGCGACTTGCGCGAGGTGCCCGCCGCCAGCGCAGAAAGATGCTCGTAGGCGCGATCCGGGTACTGATAGCCCAGCGCGGCCAGCTGGCGCTTTGCCGCATCGGCCGATAGCTGCAGGGTTCCAATGTCCTGCTCCACCACGGAGTTCAGCAGTGGACGGTAGAAAAGCTTGTTGTGCAGGGAGCGGATCTGTGAGCTGGCCAGTCGAACCTGCTTGGCCAGCGGTTTGCTGGCATCGGTGCCGCCCTCACCGACGATGCCAGAGGCGCGACCGAGCCACTGAAGAGCTTCGGTGTCGTCGTCGGCAGGCAACAAATGCGTCCGCCGCATCTTTTGCAGCTGCAGGCGGTGCTCCAGCAGACGGACGAACTCGTAGGCGTTAATCAGCGCGGCACCGTCTTCGCGACCGATATAGCCAGCCTCGACAAGTGCGTCGAGTGCCATCACAGTTGGCAGCACGCGGAGGCTATCGTCATAGCGACCATGGACCAGCTGCAGCAGCTGCACCGCGAACTCGACATCACGCAGACCACCGCGACCGAGCTTGAGCTCTCGGTAGCGAAGCTCTTCGGGGACGTTTTGGACCACACGGGCGCGCATGCGTTGAACATCATCGACGAAGGATTCCCGCTGAGAGGCGGTCCACACCATCGGAGCTAGAGCATCGATGTATTCGCGGCCCAGCTCGATATCGCCTGTCATCGGCCGCGCCTTCAGTAACGCCTGGAACTCCCAGGTTTCAGCCCACCGCTTGTAGTAGGCGACGTGGGAATCCACGGTGCGTACGAGTGCACCCGACTTACCCTCCGGTCGGAGATTCGCGTCGACCTCAAAGAAGCAGTGGCAAGAAATCCGGATAAATTCGCTGGCCAAACGGGTGGCTCGGGCATCCGCCGGCTCTGCGACGAAAATGACATCCACATCGGAGATGTAGTTCAGCTCTTCCGCACCGCACTTGCCCATGGCGATTACGGCCAGGCGTGTTGAGACCGGCGACGAAGGAAAGACCTGTTGCACCGCGACAGAGAGTGCAGCCGTCAACGCCGCATCAGCCAGATCACTGAGTGCCTCCGAGACCTGACGGAATGGGACTTGTGGCTGTCCCGGACGGCGAGGGCCCCGTGGGTACGTGCCAGCCAAGTCGTAGCACGCAATACGCATAATCAAGTCGCGGTAGGCGCACTGCATCGCAACTTCGGCCTCACGGCCGGTTAGCTTCGCACGGTACAAACCGGGGCCTTCAAGCGTGGCGGGCGCAACGACGGGGTTGCGATACTCGGGATCCTCCTGCTTTTCCAGACTGGCCTCATCAGTGAGTTCGATGACCTCGGGCACAGCCCCGACGCTGGAGAGCATCTCGCGGAACATGTCTGCCTCAGTTGGAAACTCAGCTTGGAGCAGAACCCACTTTTCTGGGTGTGCAACCAGGTGATCGCCCAGTGCACTCGAGCCGCCGAGCAGCGCAAACATACGCGTACGTAGCGGCACCTGCTCGCGCATGGCTTCATCGAGACCGGACCAGGTGGCCCAGTTCTCCAGCTTTCCCTGCTGCTCCAGCTCGTCGAGAGCGCCTTTCAGCCGCACTAGCGCCATAAGCGCCAGCTTGGGGTCGCTGGCTCCGGCAAGACCCCACAACAGATGTAGGGACTCCTCGTTGTACCACCCCAAATCTTCCAGGTCAGCCCGCGTCCGATCGTCATTACGCAAGCCCAGCGCTGCGGGCCGCGGCACTGATTGGCGAGATGTGCGAGGTCGATTCATCACCATTGAAACTGGTCACCCAAAAAACAAATTAAAGACGAAAAAGGAAGGGGGCGGTACGGGGAAACTAGTAATCCAGAGTTGTGCGCAGCTCCCACTGCGTCACCTGACGCTGGAACTCGCGCCACTCGCGCCACTTATTGAGCAGGAAGAACTCGTAGACATGGTCACCGAGAGCATCGGCCACCAGATCGGAGCGTTCCATCTCCTGCAGCGCCACCTCCAGGGATGTCGGCAAATCGCGGTAGCCCATCGCACGTCGTTCCCGCTTGGTCAACTCGGAGATGTTGTCCTCTGCCTGCTCCGGAAGCTGGTAGCCCTCCTTAATTCCCTTCAAACCGGCGGCCAAAATCACCGAGTAAGCAAGATACGGGTTACAGGCCGAGTCCAAGGAACGAATTTCCACCCGGCGCGAATGTGCCTTACCCGGTGAGTACATGGGCACACGCACGAGAGCCGAGCGGTTGGCCATGCCCCATGTCGCGGACGTCGGAGCCTCATCGCCAAATGCCGTGCGCTTGTAGGAGTTGACCCACTGATTGGTCACAGCGGAAATTTCGCTGGCGTGAGTCAGAATGCCGGCAATGAAACCCTTTGCGGTGTCGGAGAGCTGGTTTTCATCATCCGGGTCGTGGAATGCATTAGTGTCCCCTTCAAAGAGGGAAATATGAGTGTGCATGCCATTGCCCGGCAAATCCTGGAAAGGTTTCGGCATGAATGTCGCCTGCACACCGTTTTTCATTGCGATCTGCTTAATGATGTAGCGGAAAGACATCACGTTATCCGCCATAGTCAGCGGATCGGCGTAGCGCAGATCGATTTCCTGCTGACCCGGCGCATTTTCGTGATGGGAGAACTCCACAGGGATTCCCATGTCTTCCAACACCGTGATCGCTTCTTGGCGAAAGCGGGGTGCGCGGTCGTAGACCGCCTGGTCAAAGTAACCGCCATTGTCCGTTGGCACCGGCGGCTTTCCATCAGTAGCCAGGCTCTCTACTAGGAAAAACTCAATCTCCGGGTGGATGAACGCGTGGAAGCCCTCGTCGGCAAGCGCCTTAATTTGGCGGCGCAGCACCTGGCGTGGATCTGCCCACGACGGCTGACCATCGGGCATGACGATGTCGCAGAACATGCGCGCGGACGTGATTGTGTCTTCTTTATGCAGACGCGGCATGACCTGGAACGTCGAAGGATCCGGTTGCGCGATAGTGTCAGCCTCGGAAACGCGGGAAAAGCCCTCCACCGCGGAGCCATCGAAACCAATGCCCTCTTCAAAGGAGCCCTCGAGCTCAGCCGGTGCGACGGCAACGGACTTCAGATACCCCAAAATATCGGTAAACCAGAGGCGGATATAACGGATATCTTGCTCTTCGATTGCGCGGAGGACGAATTCCTGCTGACTGTTCATACTTTCCAACGTTACCCAGGTGCCCGGATTCGCGGTACACATTTTGACCATCCGGCGTGGCTAGCCAACTGCCGCGCCCGTGTCATAACCGCTGCCCTCGTGGCCTCGAATTGCGGGTGACTATGGCATGCTCTATTGACATGAGCGGAAAAAAGATTCGTCTGAATAATCTGGCCGAATGGAAGGCTGAGTCTCGCCCCTGGGCAATGCTGACTTGCTACGACTACTCCACCGCGCGCGCTTTTTCCGCCGCCGGTGTCGAGCTGCTGTTGGTCGGCGACTCTGCAGCAAACGTTGTCTACGGCTACGACACCACCACCGAGATCTCGCTGGAAGAAATGATCCCGCTTGCTCGCGGTGTCGTCCGGGGCGCTGGCAACGCACTTGTGGTTGCCGATTTACCCTTCGGCACTTACGAGGCCTCCGATGAGCAGGCCGTGCTGTCCGCCGCGAAGATGATGCGCGAAACCGGCGCACACATGATCAAGATCGAAGGTGGCGTGCGTATCGCCCCGCGCATCCGTGCGCTGGTCAACGCCGGCATTCCGGTCATGGCGCACATCGGTTTCACCCCGCAGTCCGTCAACGCGCTGTCCGGTTTCAAGGTCCAGGGGCGCGGTGCGGGGGCGGACCAGCTGCGTGCCGACGCCCATGCGGTAGCCGATGCTGGTGCCGCGGCCGTGGTCCTTGAGATGGTGCCTGCGGATCTGGCCACCGAGATTACCCGCGAGCTATCCATCCCAACCTGTGGCATTGGCGCTGGTAACCAGTGCGATGGCCAGGTTCTCGTCTGGCAGGATGCCTTTGCAGTTCCGGCCGATGGCCGCAGGCCGTCGTTTAGTTCGGTGTTCGAAGAGGTCGGCGAGATGCTGACCAAGGGAGCGAAGCAGTATGTCGACCAGGTGCACTCCCGCGAGTTCCCTACTGAGGCGCAGAACTTCTCGGGTTAGCTCTTCGATTCGGGGGTAGGATTAGTGGTTATGGCATCTAAGTCTGGTTCTAAGTCCAAAACTCCAACTGCGGCGTTGGAGGTGGAATCTAAGTTCTCAGCTACCCCAGAAGTGGTAGCCCCATCGTTCGATTTCGTTCCACAGGTTGGCTCCACCACCACTGAGGTGCGAAATCTCTCCGCGATTTACCTGGACACGGCGGACCTGCGTCTGACCCGGTCCAAGCACACTCTGCGTCGCCGCACGGGCGGCCCCGATGAGGGGTGGCATCTGAAGGCGCCGGGTACCGGCGGTCGCCTCGAATATGGCGTTGGCCTGGAAGAGGGCTCTGTTAACGGTGAAGGCCGCGATGCTGACTACATCGTGCCTACCGAGTTGCTTGCCCCCGTGCGCGCAATTGTGCGCAATCACCCGCTGCAACCAATCGCGCAGGTAGACAATGAGCGCCACGTCACCACGGTGTTTGCCCTCGATGGCACGCCCATGGCGGAGTTTGCGGATGATCACGTCACGGCGACTTCCTTCCTCGATGGCGGCGAAACCACTACTTGGCGTGAGTGGGAGATTGAGCTGCTCGGGGATTGGGCAAATCACCCGGACGGTAAGGCCGTAATGGCAGCGATGTCCAAGGTCGCTGAGGTGGCTGGCGCCGTGCCGTCGGAAAGCCCTTCGAAGTTGGCGACGGCGTTGGGTGACTCCATCGACTCCGCTCCCCTGCCGCCGGTTCCAGCGAAGCTGCCGAAGGGTACTCCGGGGCGCACTGTGGTCGATGCGCTGGCCGCTAACGTGGCCAAGATGGTCGAGTACGACCCGAAGGTACGCCGCGATGAGTTTGACTCGGTGCATCAGATGCGCGTCGCCACTCGTGAGCTACGCAGTCACATGCAGACCTTCCACGGCATTGTTGTGGGCGATAAGGTCGCTGAGCTGGAGAGCAACCTCAAGCAGCTGGCGGGTGTTCTCGGCGTGGCTCGTGACGCTGAGGTCGTCGCTATGCGCTGGGAAGAACTGCTGGCCAATCGCGAAAGCGCCGCTTTGGGCGAGGAGCTGCGCGCGAACCTTGTCGAGGATGTCCAGAAGGACTACGAGCGCGCCCATCACCGCGTTATTCTCGCGCTGAATTCCGGCGAGTACCTGCAACTTCTCGACGATCTCGATGAGTTCCTCGCCAATCCGCCAATTGCCGCAAATGCGGACGAGGCCGAGGCTGGGGAAAAGAAGTCTAAGAAGAAGGATGATTCGCTTGTCGACGGCGCGGAGGCCGCAGACTCCGAGGATACGTCGGCAGCTGGTTCCGAGGTCGCGGCTGAGGCTGATACTGCCGCCGATGCAGCAGCTTCCACGACCTCAGACAAGGCCGAGCCGGAGAAGGTAGCGGCACCGAAGGAACTCGACACCACTGCGGTGCTGCTTGATCACCTGCGCAGCGCGTTTTCGAAGTTCCGTCGTCGCCACAACCTGGTACTCGATGGCCGCGAGGATGCTGACCTGCCAGAGGCAGATTTGGACGAGCGTTACCACGATGTCCGCAAGGCTGCGAAGAAGCTCCGCTACAGCGCGGAAGCTGCTCAGAACGCGGACCTGCCGACCGAGAAGCTCTACGCTGCTTGCAAGAACCTGCAGTCGGTTCTCGGTGACTTCCAGGACACCTGTACTGCGCGCGACTTCGTGCTGGCTCGCGCTAAGCGTGCCTCCCGTGCGGGCAGGGACACCTTCGGCTACGGCGTGCTTTACCAGATGGAGTACTACGACGGCCTGAAGGCCCTGGCTGAGTACGACGATGCCGTGGCAAAGGTTTTCAAGGCCTTCCGCAAGATGGAAAAGAAGATTAAGAAGGGCAAGAAGGCCTAAAGGCGTAGAGCCTTATTTTTCAGCTACTCCCCAGTCGTCATCTTCTTCATCCCAGTCGTCGGCCGCCTTGTTGCGCTCGGCGACTTTTTCCATGGCAGCGCGGGCTTCCTCTTCGGAATCGTAGGGGCCCATTCGGTCGTCCCAACCGGTTTTCTTTCCCTGAAACACCGTGCCCGTCGACGGCTGGTAGTACCACTTACTGCTGTTGTCGCTCACGATTTTTCTCCTCTTCCACATCGAGAACTTGTCGAGTTATCAAGCGGTTCTGTCACCGCCAACTCCACACATAAGCAAACTTGCAGAGAGGCAACCATTTGCCTGCCATGTGCGCTGCGGCGACATAAAATCCCAGTATATAGGTTTGTCACTGTCCCCCGACCCGGGTATTATCGACGGAATTGTTCACCTTAGAACACAAGCGTTGAACGCGAACACTGCACACCAGCACTATGAGTCCGATCTCTGGAGAGGTTTCACCCATGCCCGCCGCACCCGCTGTCGTAAACGACGTCTTCGATGCCGTCGGTTCTAATGCTTCAGTTGCATACGCCCCGGGTTCCATCAACCTGTTGGGTGAGGACTGCGCGTCCTCCGGCGGCATGCTCCTAGCCACCGCCATTCCGGCCTATGCTGCGGTCGGCATCGAGGAAATTGACGAGCAGCAGCTCGTTGTCGTGTACAAGCGCGAAACTACCAAGATGGATTTCCCGGATAGCGTCCCCGCCGCTTTTTCTCAGGTGCCGACCGCTGTCGCGGCTGCCATCGTCGCATTACAGCACTCGCTGCATCTCGTTCCGCGCAACAGCAACGGCCTGAAGGTCACCATTGCCTCCACTATCGCGCCAGGTCGCGGTTTTGGAGAGATTCCGGCAATTCAGTGTGCTCTCGCGCTGGCTCTCAATGCGCGTTTTGGCGACCGCGATGATGTGCCCACCCGCACGCGTATTGCCACCGCTATCCACGAGACCATGGTGCAGATTAAGGGACAGTCGTGGCCGCTGTACCCCTACACCACGGCGCTGCGCAGCCGCCCGGACAGCCTACTGTGCATCAACCACTCCGATGAGGCAGTCACGCAGACGGCGTTCCCGCAGTCGTTGGCGCTGACTGTCGCTTACTCCCCCGATGTCACCGGCGGTTCGCCCGACGAGGAGCGCTACGAGTTCTTCCAGCAAGCCTGCGCCGCTTTTGGCGTGCCGACTCTCGCTAGCCTCCCCGACTCACAAGAGCGGGTCGCGGACTGGGTGCGTGCTCGTCACGAGGTGCATCCGGACGACGAAGACATCCCCACCATCGGCCGTGCCATTCAGTGGCTTGACGAAGCCGACGCATCCTCCGACCGCGCCCGCGCAGTCATCGGCCACATCCGTCACAGCGATATTCAAGCAGCCATCGCAGGGGTTTCGCGCGATGTCAGTGAGCGTGGCTCCGCGCCGTCGGCAAGCTCTGTGCTGGGGCAGATTGCCGAGCTGACCGACACCATTGACTGCGAGAAGATTGCCCGTTGTGCGCCGTGCCCGGGTGCGTCGCTGGTGATGTGGTCCCACGTCGACGATGCCGATCGGATTGCCTCCGCGCTTAACGACGGCGGTTCCGAGACCATCCGTGTGGAGAACACTGCGGCCGGCGCGGTGGTCGAGTAGAAAAGCTTGTGTGAACGAGTCGGCCTATGAGCCGGATTCTGTCCCTCGGCGCTCCTTTCGGAAAGCGCCGGGTGGCGATCATCCATCTCGGTCTGCCATTGCTGACAGCCTGAAGCAGCACACCCGCGAGTATCGGACGGGCAGCCCTCAAACACTCGCGCACGCGCACGACGAAGCATGCGCGATTTTGCCTTGCTCCTGGTGGGGTTTACCTAGCCGGTGCAATCACTTGCCCCGCTGGTGCGCTCTTACCGCACCTTTTCACCCTCACCGGATCTCCACAGCTTTACGTCAAAGACATCGGCTGTGCGCCCGGCGGTCTATTTTCTGTGGCACTATTCCCGCAGGTCACCCTGGGTTGCTGTTAGCAACCACCATGCCCAGTGGAGTCCGGACTTTCCTCGACAGCGGCCTGGACACACTCTGTAAAAGAGGCGTCCGGTTCCGTTAACTGCCGCGATCACCCGGCCGGCTCGCTCGAATGGTTAGTGTACCCGCCACAACCGCAATTCAAATAACCCGCCGTGCTCGGCTGCTAACCACGCAGGTAGCTGGTGTCGTTAATCAGCCGCACTGATGTCGGCCCATCTGCGTAGAACTCCGCGATGGAGAGGCTGGCCAGGTCCAAGTGCAGGCGAGTGAAGATTTCAAAGCCGCAGCCGAGCCCCTGGCGCAGCAGCGACTTGATTGGTGTGACATGGCTGACTACCAGCACATCCGAGGCACCGAATTGTTGAGCGATGCGCTCACGCGCGGCGCTCACTCGGCTATCGACCGTGCGGAAATCCTCCCCCTCCGGTGGCGCCACGGCCGGATCCGCAAGCCAGGAACTGTGCAGCTCAGGGGTGGCGTTGTGAGCCTCGGAGAAAGTCATGCCCTCCCACTGCCCAAAGTCGGTCTCGCGCAGATCCTCTTCAACGTGGATGTCCAGCCCGAGCGCTTTGGCTGCCGCCTCTGCTGTCTGCTGTGCACGACGCTGTGGAGAGGCCACAATCGCCGAGAAACTCATGTTGCCGCTATCGGCCAACGTCGCCAGGTGACGTGCTGCCGCTTCCGCTTGCTGTCTGCCCACCTCTGTCAGGTCGGGGTTCGAACGACTTCCCGAGTACTCCCGGCGAATCGACATTGGCGACTGCCCATGGCGCAGCAGCACCAACCGCGTGGGATCCGTAGTCGCACCCGTCCAGCCCGGCGCGCTATCGCGCTTGTCTGCAGCCTGGCTCATTTACGCGCCTTTCACCGCTCCCAGCGTTTCCGCACGCACAATCATCGCGCCACATTCAGGACAAAACGTCACTTCTTCCGGCGCAAGCGTGGTGAATTCATGCACGGTTCCTACATCGAGCTCCATGAAGCAGGAACCGCAGGTGCGTCCGTTTAAGCGGGCAACGGGGATCCCATTAGCAAGCGCTAGACGACGGTAAAGCTTGGCTGCCGAACCATCAATGAGTTTGTCAGCCTCTTCGATTCGGGTCTCTGCGATGGAAATGCGCGCAATGAGGTCAACCTCGGCGTCGTTAAGCCTTTGCTTGGCGGCGACGATGTCATCGTGCGCCTCGTCGGCGTCGTATTCGTGCTCAGCGTCGACCTGATAGGCCTCCTGCATGCGCTCGTACTGCTGGAGTTCCTGTTCAGCGCGTTCGCGGCGGCGCTTGGTGGAGCGCAGGTCATGCTCGAGGTCACGGCGCGTGGATGCGTCTTCTGCGGCACCGAGCGACAGACGATCAGCCTTTTCGCGGGCTTTCAGCTTGTTGATGTCCGATTCCAGCTTGGCAATATCGCGGCCGATATCGGAGGCGCTGAGCTTGGAGCGCGCTGCCTCACTGGCCTGACGGCTGTGCTTTTTGCGCAGCTCCTGCAACTCGGCACGCTCGGGCAGAACGTTCTGGCGGGCGGTGAGCCCATCCAACAGAGTTTGGTTTTCCGCCTTTTCCAACATCGCAACTTGGATTTGTGGACTAAGCCTCATGGTCTTCACTTCCTTGCCTGTGTCGACGATTCTGCCACTGTCCAGGGATCGGTGCGCACCTCAAGGACCTCGGTCGCGACCCCGAGCCTCTCGGCCAGGATCTCTGCGGCCTGGTAGCACCAGGGGAACTCGCTGGCCCAGTGAGCCGTGTCCACCACGCAGAAGTCCGCGGTTCGCAGTGTCTCATCGACAGGATGATGCCGCAGGTCAGAGGTAACGAACGCATCGACGCCCATCTTTGCCACAGTGTCCAGGAAAGAGTCACCTGAACCAGATGCGACGGCAACCGTGCGAATCATCCGCTCCGGATCGCCTGCGCCTCGCACGCCCCATGCCGTTGCGGGCAGGCGCTCAGCCACACGGGCGACGAATTCCTTAAATGGCATCGGCGTATCCAGCGTGCCCACTCGCCCAATGCCCACAGCCTGCTGCGGATCCAAGCCGGTGGCCTGATTGTCCACGATGTCGAAGGCAGGCTCCTCATACGGATGCGCTGCAACGAGAGCCTTGACAATCGCCGCGCGCACGGACCGTGGCGCGACCATCTCCAGGCGTACTTCCTCGACATACTCAATCTGCCCCTCGGCACCGATGAAGGGATTCGCCCCGCTCAGCGGGCGGAACTGGCCGCGGCCGTTAATGCGAAACGCACAGCTGTCGTAGTCGCCGATAGTGCCCGCGCCCGCCTCAAACATGGCTTGCGCGACCTTATCGACGTGATCTGCCGGAACCTTCACTGTCCAGGTATCCAAGCCGGGAGCCGGCTGCGGAGCTAGCGGCGCACCCGGTTCAACTCCGAGAACCGTGGCCAACTGGTCGTTGACACCCGGTCGGGCGCTGTCAGCGTTGGTGTGCGCTGCAAAGAGAGCCACACCTGCCCGAATCAGCTTATGAATAATCCGACCCTTCGGTGTATCCGCCGCCACGGAATTCACACCACGCAGAAGCAGCGGATGGTGCACAACGAGCATCTGAGCACCGGAGGCAATCGCGCGATCTGCAACCTCGTCAGTGCAGTCCAGCGCCAACGCGATGCGACGCACCTCATCCTGCGGGTCACCGCAGATCAGGCCAACTTTATCCCAGCTCTCCGCCAGTGCTGGCGGGTAGGCCGCGTCCATCGCCGCACGCACGTCGGCAACGGTCACCACCGTGTTATTGCCCTCGGCACGGGTCTGCGCAGAGTCCGTCATACATCCATCCCTTCAACATGCATTTCTCTCCAGCTTCTCTTCCAGCGTAGTGAACTCTGCCCCGCCCCATCAGTTCTGCGACAGCAAATCCGATACTTCCGCAATAAGCCGCCGCACACTCGTCTCGTCCCGCACAGCCAGCCGCCACCACGAACCGTCCAAACCGGCGAAGGTGTCGCAACGCCGCACGGCTACTCCGCGCGCAGCGAGCCGCTGTCTCAGGCGCTCGTGCTTGACGACGTCAACCTCCGCAGCGCCCGGACCATCATGCGTGCTCAGGGCAACCCCCGGGCGTGCCAGCACAAAGGGAGCCTTGGAATCCAACACCTGCCAGCCGGCGGCTACTAACAGCTGTGTCATAGCCTCGCGCTGCTGACCAATCTCAGCGCGGATTTGTGGCAACAGCTCTGCCTCGCGACGCGCGATTGCCGCCATAGCGGTAAGTTGCAGCGTGCCCAGTGGCCAGTGCGGACGCAGTCGCCCCAACTGCGCCAGGAGCTCAGGGGTTCCCAGCGCGTAACCACAGCGCAGGCCTGCGATTGCCCAGGTCTTAGTCATGCTGCGGAAAACGATGACATTATCGGGGATACTGTTCGCTTCCCCCGGCCTGCAATCAGCTAGCGAGCACCGCCGAATAATCTCACCATCGGCGATGTCCATAAATGCCTCATCCACGACCAAGATCCCACAACGGCTGGCGAGCCCCCGCAGGTCATCCGCTGAATGAGCAACACCGGTGGGGTTAGTCGGATTGCCGATGATGACCATCCGACCGTCAAGCTGCTGGGAATGCGGGGAGGAGGCGTTCTCGTGGACGTCGGCAAGCGTAGGCGTGAGCGTGTACGGCGACGGTAGTACCAGCGAATCCACCCCGACTCCCGCGGCGCGGAACGCGGCTTCAGGTTCGGTGAACTGCGGCTGGACGATGGTGGCGGGCAAGCCCAGGTGCGGCAAGAGCGAAAAGCCCTCGGCGACGCCGTGAAGAAGCAGAACCTCGTCGGCGCTGCGATTGTGATTGGCGGCGATGGCGGCGCGGACGTCGGCATCGAGCTGCGCAGACGGATACGCGGCAAGTTCTCCAAGGGACGTGGCAAGCGAGTCCTGCAGCCACTGCGGTGTGGTGCCGTGAACATTGACGGCAAAGTCCAGGTCAGCGCCATGGGCGGCCTGATCGCCGTGATAGCGCAGCGGGTCGTCTAACATGCCATCCAGCCTAATGACCTTTTAGGATGAACAATATGTCCACTGGCCATCGTCCCACTGTCCTTATTGATGTCGACGGCACCATCGCCGATTCTCTCCCCGCAATCGCACATGGATTCCGCCTTGCGTTGGAGGCAATTGACCACCCACTTCCGCCCGAGAGCTTTATCAACACGATCCCAGGCCCGCCAATGGTGGAGACACTCGCATCCCTCGGGCTTTCCGACGAACAAGTCGACCGAGCCTTCGCTGTGTACATGGAGCATCAACACGCCGGTGCTTGGCAGCGTGCCGAGATGTTCCCCGGCTGGCCGGAGCTCCTGCGCGATTGGCGGGCAGCTGGTGTCCAACTAGCCACTGCGACTTCCAAGGGCGACTACTTCGCCCGTAAAACCTTGGACAATTTCGGGCTTCTCGACGCCTTTGACTTCATCGGCGCCGCCAGCGACGACGGCTCACGACAGACAAAGACCGAGGTCATTGAGTACACGCTCAAGGAGTTGGGCATTGAAACCGATGAAGCAGTGCGTCCGCACGGTTCGGTCGTAATGGTTGGCGATCGCATCCATGATTTTGAGGGCGCCGCACAGTTCGGCATCCCCGCCATCGCTGTTAAATGGGGCTACGGCTCGGAATCTGAGTGGGCATCGGCAGCGGCGGTGGCGTCGTCGCCTGGGGACCTGAATCGTGTTGTGCGGGAAATGTTGTATCTTTAAGACTCGTCAACGATTAGTGACAATCCTATTTTTATTTTCCGAGAAGTTTGGTTTTGCCTATTATGCTTATGAACTCGTCGCATCGTACTGAGTCCGTGTACGTCGTGTTTGTCTGCTCCGGAAATATCTGCCGCTCCCCCATGGCTGAAATCATCGTCCGTGACGCGGTTGAAGCCAATGCGCTTGCCGACGATGTCCTGCTCGCCTCCTGCGGAATCGGCGGCTGGCATGTCGGCGAACCCGCCGACGAGCGAGCGCAAGCCGAGCTGGAAAATGCTGGCTACGATCCGAACCACACCGCGGCACAGCTGGGCGATGAGCACATGGATGCAACGCTTTTCATCGCCATGGATGAATCGCACATCAATGGTCTACTCCACGCTGGCGTGCCAAAAGAGAAGATTCGCCTGATGCGTTCCTTCGACCCGGCATCCCCGAAGGGGGCCGTCGTGGCTGATCCTTACTACGGAGGTCCGGAGGGATTCGTCCGCACTCGAAACGAAATTGAGGCCGCGACGCCGGGAATCATCGCATGGTTGCGTGAGACTCTGGCGCTGGCCTCTGAGCGTTAAGGTTTCAAAACAACCTTTTCTTTTGTTTTGCTGGCATTGCCCCGGTTTCGAAACGCCCAAATCTTATTCAAGATGAAGTTAGCGGGCGTACCCAAGATGACGCCGATGAGGTTTGCCCAGTAGAGGCGGTTTCTAAAGCCGGTGGAGTCGTCGAAAATATCCACCGGCAGTGCCAGTGGCGAGGTGGGGTTAGTCAGCAGCGTGATGACAACCAGGTTCACAATCAGTGCTGAGATACCTGCAAATAAAAACGGGAAGAACTGTCTAAACCAGTTCGGGCGATTGTCAGTTCGGAAGGTCCAGGACCGGTTGAGCTGGAAGTTCCAGATGTTAGCCACGACAAACGCCAGAGTTGCATAGACGTGGGAGTAACGGATATTCCACCGCGTTCCGAACAAGTTCATAAACACGTCGTGCTCATTGGTGCCCAGACTGAGGCCCAACTTGCGGGCAATAATCACGACAATCAGGTTGACAACCACACCTGTGCCGCCGACCAGGCCGAACTTGATGAACTGGCGCGAGACTGTGCTGAAGCGGCGTGAAGGCGAAGATTTCGCTGTTTGCGTGCCCACCACGACACCTCTCTTTCCATCTATCCCCGGGTAGATTCCCCGTCAAATACGCTCAAATAACTTTACCCGAAGTTCACTCAATCTCCGCACCGCCAATCACCTGCCGCTCTAGTGCCATCCACACCACCGGGTAAGCTCAATGAATGTGTTTAAGAATGTGCGCCAGTTTCTGACCCCTGGATGGGTTCTCACTGCCATTGTCGCCATTGCGTTTTCCTATCTCGCATTTACTGTTCTGGCTCCGTGGCAGTTGGGTAAGAACACCGCGACGCAGCATCGCAATCAGCAGCTTGAGCACTCATTCGAGCTCGACCCCGTAGATGTCAATGAGCTAATGCCCAAGGGCAAAGGGTTCGTCGAGGGCAACGAATGGCGTCGCGTTACCGCCACCGGGTCCTTCCTACCGGATACCCGCGTGCTATTGCGTAACCGCCCGGTCAATGGAGCCCCCGCCGTCCAGGTACTCGATGTCTTCGTCGCTAACAATGGCGAAAACTACCTGGTCAACCGCGGCTTTGTACGCCCGACAGACTCCAGCACCCCCAATGTTGAGCCAGCCCCGAAGGGCACCTTGACTATCTCGGCCTTTACCCGCCGAAACGAGATTCCCGCCGAGACCGCCCCAATCCCCGGCACCCCGCCGCAGGTCTACGGAATCAACACCAAGGAAGTGTCCGAGCTAGTCGACACCGAACTCAACCCCGATTGGCTTCAGCTCTCGGACAAATCCGATGCCGTCATCGAGGCCATTCCACTGCCCACTCTGGAGTCCGGCCCCTACCTCTCCTACGGCATTCAGTGGATTTTCTTCGGCGCTCTCGTGCCGCTGGCCGTCGTCTGGTTCATTCGTGCTGAAATCGTCGAGCGCAGACGAGACCGCGCGGAGCAAGAGGAGATGGCTAAGAACCTCCGCGATGCCGAAGCCGCGGAACCAGTAGATGACGCTGATGACTCTGAGGACGCAACACCCGAATCGGACGATGCCACCACTCCCACTCCTCCGCAGGCTAAGTCCGAAGAGGATCGCGCCGCCGAGCTGCACCGCCAGCGCATGGCGCAACGCTACGGCAACACTGGCCACCGCGCCGCAGGTTACCGCGACAACCGATACGACGAACGCTTCTAGCTCGCAGCTCGCGCCTTCGCGTGCCGGACGCATCCGGCCACAACCACAGCTCCCGCACAGCTGAGCGCAACAATATTTTGTACTCGCTTGCTCAGCTCAGCCGCACGCCGAACATCTGCCACCGCAGGTCTCCGACCACTGCCGAGTACCGGGCGCATCTCCACTCCACTGGGATACACCGTCGCGCCGCCCAGCTGCAGCCCCAGCGCGCCTGCAGCGCTTGCCTCCACGACGCCTGCGTTCGGACTTGGGTGGTTGCTGGCGTCTCGTCGCCACGCTGCCAATGCTTGACGACGGTCCGGACCTGCAACCACAGTTGCGATAGCTGTAAGTCTCGCGGGGAGGAACCCGGCGACGTCGTCAAGCCGTGCACTAGCCCACCCGAACTGGCGATAGCGAGCGTTGCGGTACCCCACCATCGCGTCGAGGGTATTGGCCGCTCGATGAGCGACCACACCAGGAGCTCCTGCAATGGCACCCCACATGAGGGTGCCGGTGACGGCGTCGGAGGTATTCTCGGCGAGCGATTCGACGGTGGCTCGGGCGATGCCATCAGCGTCGAGAGCTTTCGGATCACGCGAGCACAGCCACGGCACTAGCGCACGAGCGGCATCGATGTCACCGGAGGTGAGTCGGTCGGCCATGCGTTCACCAGTGCGGCGAAGAGTGGTGCCGCCAAGCGACACCCACGTGACAGCAGCCAGCGTGAGGCTCGGAGCGACTGTGCTGGCCGCAGCGGTTAGCGCTACCGGTGTGGCCACTGCGATGGTGGTGAAAGCTACACCGCACCCTTTGGAGTCGGCGTAGATTCGGCGCTCAAGCTTGCTGACAGCCTGCCCGTAGAGGGCCACCGGATGGTGATTGGTGGGATCTGCGAAAATGCGGTCAAGTGCATACCCCACAGCGATAGCTGCACCGCGCCGCCAGAGTTGTCGGCTCCTGGCTTTTATACGCAATTTAATCGAACTGTCCCTGCAGAACGGCTACGACATCGAGCGGAGTGACATGTGCTGCCGGATGACGGTGCGAAGATGCAGCCATCAAGGTGTAATCACAGGTGTGCCGGATACCGAGTAGGTGCCCAAACTCGTGTGCAAGCGTGCTGCGAATTGCATCAGGATAGAGTGTGGAAGTAACGAAAACCGTCATTTCTTTACTAATTTCCGATGCAGAAGCCAAAACGTGCGAGTTCGGCTTAGGCACGTAGCGAACGCTCACGGTATCCGAATCAGCTTTGTCTTTGGTCACTTCCCGGAGCACGACCTTGCCACCGAGCTTTTCATTCCACTCTTGGGCAGCAGCGTCCAGCTGCGCGCGGTACGGAAAGTCTGGAGCAACAACGTAGTCCAGGGTGCCGTCGGCAAGGTAGGAAGGCATCTTGTCGGAGAGATGGAGAATCGATGGATCCTCCACCGGCTCGCCTGCATTTGCGGCTTTGACCATTGCCTTACAGGTGGCAGCGTCGATTACTGGTTTACCGTCTCCTCCAATTGCGTAGGCCTGTGGGCCCGCAAGTAGAGATCCGGCAACAATGATGGTTACTAGCGATTTGGTAAAACGCACAGACCGGGAGTTTAGCACAAACAAAAATCCGCCCGGTTTCTCCATTACAAGAATCCGGGCGGATTATGTCTGTGCGGCGAGAGGGTTTCGAACCCCCGACCGCTGGTGTGTAAAACCAGAGCTCTACCGCTGAGCTATCGCCGCGCTGCTGCGAAACTTTAACACACGGCAAACATAGATTGCCAATTGCGCACTACACACAGCGTTTATGCAGATTATTTAAGCAGACTTTCTCAACGACGACAGCCCGCCTCACGGCAGCCCTACCCAGCAACAGCTCAGCTAGTGGCCAAATTTAGCTGATTAGCTAAAGCCAATCAGCTAGAACCGGCTAGCTAGAGCGCTGCACCAGGCAATTGCCCTGCCAATCCCCCAGACGAAGCGCCGAGGTGTTGGAGAAACCTGCCAGCTGTGCGGACTCATCAATCACACCAGGATCAATGGCACCCGGCTGACCAGCGCCTGGCGTGAGCAACCAAACGCGGCCTTCATCCTCCAAAGGGCGGGAAGCATCCACAAGACCATCGACCAAGTCGCCGTCTTCTTCACGCCACCACAGCAATACGACGTCGACAACCTCATCCGTGTCTTCGTCGAGCAGGTCTGCATCCAGGAAATTCTCGACCGACTCACTGATTGCTGAGTCACAGTCTGTATCCCAGCCAACCTCCTGGACTAGCTGACCTTCCTTGATGCCGAGCCTGCTCGCATATTCATGAGCAGCGCCTGTGGCGTTGACCACTTCCCTTTTCCTCCTCTAGAAAAAATATTCAGCTCGATTTTTCGAGCTATGTGGGGAAATTTTACCGCTCAAATACATTTTTCACAGCTGCAAAATAAGAATTTCCCCAAAAAGGTGCAGTTTTCGCAGTGTTCTTCGCAATGCTCGTCGTAAAGCCGACCGGATTGTTCGGTGAAAGCGTGTGCAAGAAACGGCTAGGGGCACAACAAACGATTCAGACGTAGAGTGGAGAAAAATAACCTTTGCCTTTCCTTCAGGGACTGAAAGGAGCTCACAATGTCCGATACATCGTCAGGCACGCCACAAGCCCACTCTGATGAGTCAAACTTTGCCCTTATCCGTGATGGGGTCGCCTCCTATCTCACGGATGCAGATCCTGAAGAGACCAAGGAGTGGCTTGAGTCTCTCGACGGCCTGTTAGAAGAGGCAGGTCCGGAGCGCGCACGCTTCCTCATGCTGCGGCTGCTGGAACGTGCCACGGCAAAGCGCGTAGCTCTACCGCCACTGACTTCGACAGACCTCGTCAACACCATCCCGACTGAGATGGAGCCGGAATTCCCTGGCGATGAGGACATTGAGCGCCGCTACCGCAAGTGGATCCGTTGGAATGCGGCAATTATGGTCCATCGCGCACAGCGTCCGGGTATCGGCGTGGGCGGACATATCTCCACCTATGCGGGCGCCGCACCGCTTTACGAGGTCGGCTTTAACCACTTCTTCCGCGGCAAAGACCACCCAGGCGGCGGTGACCACGTCTTCTTCCAGGGCCACGCTTCGCCGGGTATGTACGCCCGCGCATTCCTAGAGGGGCGTCTGACCGAAGAGGACCTCGACGGTTTCCGTCAGGAAGTCTCCCTCGGCGAGGGCAATGGCCTTCCCTCCTACCCGCACCCGCATGGCATGCCAGAATTCTGGGAGTTCCCGACGGTGTCCATGGGCCTTGGTCCGCTCAACGCCATCTACCAGGCACGCTTCAACCGCTACCTGCATGACCGCGGCATCAAGGACACCTCCCAGCAGCACGTTTGGGCCTTCCTCGGTGACGGCGAAATGGATGAGCCGGAATCTCGTGGCGCCATTCAGCATGCGGCGCTGAACAACCTGGATAACCTGACATTCGTCATTAACTGTAACCTGCAACGCCTCGACGGTCCGGTGCGCGGCAACACCAGCATCATCCAGGAGCTGGAGTCGTTCTTCCGCGGCGCTGGTTGGAATGTCATCAAGGTCGTTTGGGGCCGCGAGTGGGACGAGCTCTTCGCTAAGGACAAGGACGGCGCACTAGTCGACCTGATGAATAAGTTCTGCGATGGCGACTACCAGACGCTGAAGGCTAACAACGGCGCTTGGGTGCGCGAGCACTTCTTCGGCCGTGACCCGCGCACTGCCAAGCTGGTCGAGGACATGACCGACGAGGAGATTTGGAACCTCCGTCGCGGTGGCCACGACTACCGCAAGATTTACGCTGCCTACAAGAAGGCCTTGGAGACCAAGGATCAGCCGACCGTCATTCTGGCGCACACGGTTAAGGGCTATGGCCTCGGCCATAACTTCGAGGGCCGCAACGCGACCCACCAGATGAAGAAGCTGACGCTCGATGATCTGAAGCTTTTCCGCGATAACCAGCGCATTCCGATCTCCGACGAGGAGCTGGAGAAGGATCCCTACCTGCCGCCGTACTACAACCCGGGCCCAGAGTCCGAGGAAGTGCAGTACATGCTGGAGCGCCGCAAGGAACTCGGCGGTTTCGTGCCGGAGCGTCGCACTAGCTACGAACCACTGACAACGCCAAAGCCGGAAACCCTGAAAAACCTCCTCAAGGGATCAGGTAAGCAAAAGGTTGCCACCACTATGGCGACGGTGCGTGTTTTCAGGGACCTGATGCGCGATAAGGATCTCAAGGACCGCTTCGTGCCTATCATCCCTGATGAGGCCCGCACCTTCGGCATGGACTCCTGGTTCCCGACGCTGAAGATCTACAACCCGCACGGCCAGAACTACACTCCGGTCGACCATGAACTGATGCTGTCCTACAAGGAAGCGAAGGACGGTCAGATTCTGCACGAGGGCATTTCCGAGGCGGGCTCTGTGGGGTCGTTTACCGCTGTCGGCTCGGCGTACGCCACCCATGGCGTGGCCATGATTCCGCTCTACATCTTCTACTCGATGTTCGGTTTCCAGCGCACGGCTGACTCCATTTGGGCCGCTGGTGACCAAATGTCCCGCGGCTTCCTGCTCGGGGCGACAGCTGGCCGCACGACGCTGACAGGTGAAGGCCTGCAGCACATGGACGGTCACTCCCAGTTGCTGGCGGCTACGAACCCGTCGGTGGTCTCCTTCGACCCGGCATTCGCCTACGAGATTGCCTACATCGTCTGCGATGGCATCGACCGCATGTACGGCCCGGAGCGCGGCGAAGATGTCATTTACTACCTGACTATCTACAATGAGCCGACTTCGCAGTCGGCTGTCCCAGAAGATCTCGATGTCGAGGGGCTGCTTGGCGGTATCTACCGCTTCCGCAAGGCCGAGGGCGACAAGCATGTCAACCTGCTGGCTTCCGGCATTGGCATGCAGGAGGCGCTGCGTGCCGCAGACATCCTGGAAGACTACGGCGTGGCTTCCTCGATTTACTCGGTGACGTCGTGGAATGAGCTGGCTCGCGATGGACACGAGCGTGACACTGAGCGTCTGCACAACCCGGCTGAAGAGGTCGAAGACGCCTTCGTAACCCGCCAGCTGTCCGACACCGATGGGCCATTCATCGCAGTGACTGACTTCCAGCGTGCGGTCCCGGAGCAGATTCGCAAGTGGGTTCCGGGGGACTACACCGTCCTCGGCACCGACGGCTACGGCTTCTCGGATACCCGTCCGGCCGCTCGCCGCTACTTCAACTCCGACGGCGAGTCAGTCGCTGTTGCGGCCCTGGCCGCACTGGCACGCGCTGGCAAGCTCGACAAGAGTGTCGCCCAGGAAGCAGCCGAAGAGCTGCAGATTACCGACCCAACCGCAACCACTCAGGACGCTGAATAATGACCTCTAGCCTTGGAGATCAGCTTAGCGCCCTACTGGGCACACAGGTCACCGGCGCCGGTGACGCTGACGATGCCTCGCCCAATGCAGCGAACGCGGGCTCGAAGAAGGGTTCCGCCGACGCTGACCTGCCCGCAGGTCTTCACGGCGAGGTCGCGGCAATCGTCAAAAAGATGGCTAACGACGAGGTGGAGTCCCTGGAGCTCTCCACTTCGCTGACCGACTACGGCTTTGACCGCTTGAGCGTCGTAGAGTTGGCCGTC
Organism: Corynebacterium sp. HMSC055G02; assembly: GCF_001809065.1. Classification (NCBI taxonomy): domain Bacteria; kingdom Bacillati; phylum Actinomycetota; class Actinomycetes; order Mycobacteriales; family Corynebacteriaceae; genus Corynebacterium; species Corynebacterium sp. HMSC055G02. The sequence continues at coordinate 253,753 of NZ_KV795672.1, forward strand.
CGCTGTGAGGAAGAGCTGGGAGTCCGCATTGAGGACGAGGACATTTCCTCGTTTAAGACCCTTGGCGATGTAGTTGACTACATCGCCGCCCGGCGCGGGTAGAGCTGCAGCACGTTAGCTGCCTCTACCCAACCGAGGTCTGCATTGCCGGCGGTCGAGTTGCCGCTGGCACTGTCGGGTCCGGCAGGGGCGGACGTCGTAAAGCACTCTTCGGGGGCGTAGCCTGCCGTCATCATGCGCATCGGCTCTAGCACGCGGTCCCACGGCCCGCCGATGGCCGCGTCTAGGGCCCCTTCGATGTCGCCGCCGCGCGCCATGATGGAACGCAGCGCATCCTCGTTGACCACGATGTTTCCGGCGGCATCAGTCTGTCCGGCAAAAGTCCCCAGCTGCGGGGTATGACAGTAGCGCATGCCATCGATGGCGTAGCCGTCATCATCCACGGCTGGGTCTTGCGCCAGCTCGAAATAGAGGCGCGGCCACCTAGCCAGGTTGTCCACCAGTGTGGCGATGGTGTCAGCACTTGCAGTGAAAGGCACCTCGGCGCACAAAGTGGCATCCTGGTCGGTCGCACGCCAAATATCCCGGCCTGGCTTAGTGCCATCGGGCATGCTGAGCCGGGCCAGCGCCCACGTGATGTGTGGTTGCAGCGGCCCTGGCATGCTGTGAATCCACAGAACGCCTGAAAGTTGGGTGCGCATAGACGAAGGTCCTCGGAAAAGTTGCGGTCAATTGGTGTAAGACGAGATTCGTCTTCCCCTACGAACTCATCCAACGACACTTGCCACACTGCAGAAAAAGCACTGCGGTAAAACAACACTTCTGAGGTTTGCGTTGCACGTGTTTATGATTGTTATTTCCGAGACGGCTGCTGGCAACCCTCAAGTTGTCCTTAATCCCCCAGATGTGATTTATCGCTGAGACGAAAAATCGGCGCCGCAAGCGACGCCGACTTAGCTCATATCCCCTTAATCTTTAGCGTGTTCTTCCAGTTCACGCCATAGTTCATCGTTGAAATCAGTCCACAGCGGCTTTGCCCACTCCCCGAAAGCTCGGTCGGTCAAGGCGATCGCCGCCCGCCCGGTTGGACGATGCAGCCACAGGAACGTACCCGCCTGCCCGAAGTGGCCAGCGACGTCCTTGGGCATCGAAACACCAAACCACAGCCCCTGCTTGGAATCGGGGTGCCCGAAGATCTCAAAGCCCAGGCCCCAATCGGCCGGACGTTGCATACCATAGCCCGGCACCACACCATTCAGGCCCGGGAACTGCACCGTCAACGCTTCGGTCACGGTATCGGGATGCAGCAGAGTCGGGGCGAGAACCTCATCGACGAAGGCCATGAGATTAGCGACACTGCTGCGTGCGCCATGCCCTGCCGAGCCATCCAGCACGGAATCTGACATCCCCAGCGGCTCAAACACGGCCTGGCGCAGGTATTCACTAAACGGCATCTCTGCCTCCGCAGCGATGGCATCGGCGATGATGTCAAAGCCCGCGGAGGAGTAAATGCGCCGCTCCCCTGGTTCTTTTTCCAGCTCACGGCTGGCAAACCCCACTCCGCCGGCGTGCGCCAGAAGGTGACGCACAGTCGCGCCGTGACCGGGTGGCGTGAGCTCTTGGTCGAGCTCCACCGCGCCCTCTTCGACGGCTACAAGCATTCCCATGGCGGCTAGCAACTTGGTCACACTGGCGAGCTCAAAATCGCGACCGCTATCTCCGTGGGTGTGCCAACTGCCATCGTCGGCACGCACGGCAGCCGCGACCGTGTCAACTGGCCACTGATCAACTTGCGCAAGAACAGAGGGCTTCCAAGAAGTCATGTCCTCAAGACTACGCAAGCGTGGCGGACTCGGACTTTTCGGCGGAATCGGACTTCTCAGCAGGCGCGTCTGCAGACTCGTCGTCCGACTCGTCGGCTGGCGACAGGTCGGCGTTGGCGCTGGCGTCCCACTCGTCCTTATCCCAGATTCCCGCACGCTTTGCGACGACCAACGGGACCACGGCCTGACCGGTAACGTTCACCGCAGTGCGGCCCATATCCACGATCGGCTCGACAGCCAGCAGGAGGCCGACACCGGCGAGTGGCAGGCCAAGGGTCGACAGAGTCAGGGTCAGCATGACAGTAGCGCCGGTGGTGCCAGCAGTTGCAGCCGAACCGATGACGGAGACGAAGATGATGAGCAAGTAGTCCGTGAAGTCCAACGGCACACCGTAGAACTGCGAGACGAAGATAGCCGCGATAGCCGGGTAAATGGCGGCGCAACCATCCATCTTCGTGGTGGCGCCCAGCGGTACTGCGAAGGAGGCGTACTCATCCGGTACTGCCAGACGACGGGAGACAACGCGCTCAGTGACCGGCATGACGCCCATAGACGAACGGGTGAAGAAGCCGAGCGAGGTCACTGGCCAGACGCGACGGAAGAAGTCGATTGGGCTAATGCCATGAATCTTCAGCACAACTGGGTAGACAACTGCGATGACCAGGAACAGGCCAATGTAGATGGCAATGGCGAACTTGCCCAGGCTGCCGAGCGCTTCCCAGCCATACTCAGCGACGGCGTGGCCGATGAGGGCTGCGGTACCAATCGGTGCCAGACGTATGACCCACCACAGGACCTTCTGCACGATGGTCAAAAGAGAGCCGGAAAACTCGATGAATGGCTCAGCCTTCGGGCCAACCTTCACCGCGGCGACGCCGAAGACAATCGCGATCACCAGCAGCTGCAGGACGTTGAAGTTCAGCGAGCCGGATACAGCACCGTCAGATTCGCTGATCTTCACGCCAAGGCCGAGGAAGTTCTGCGGGACGATGCTCTGCAGGAATCCCCACCAGGAGCCCACGGAACTCGGCTCTTGCGCTGCCGAAGCATCCACGCCAGAGTTAACGCCCGGCTTGATGACCAAGCCCAGCACGATGGCGATGACCACCGATACAAAGGACGTAATGGCAAACCAAATCAGTGTCGAAACAGCCAGCTTGGCTGCACCTGCGACCTGACGCAGGTTGGCAATCGACACTACGACCGCGGTGACCACCAGCGGCGGGATGAGCAGCTTCAACAGCGTGACGTAGGTACTGCCGACCTCGTCGAGCGCTGTGCGCAGCGAGGAGTCATCGCCAGTACTGCGGGCCATGAAGCCCAAAATGAGACCAATAATCAGGCCATAGACAACTTGGGCACCGAAGCCGGTCGCCCATTTAAATTTATTCACTTTTCCTCCTGGAGTTTTATTTCTCTGAAAACACTTGTGCCGCGCCTTATGCCGTCTGACAAATGCGCGCGACGGGATCCGAGGCCGCTGAGCTCAGCCTCGAAGAGACAGGCGCAGCGAGGCGGAAGCCCCGAAGTGTTTAGCGACAGGAGGAAGTGGAGATTCGGCCGTAATCGAGCCAACGCCGCTTTGTGAGCATTTTCATGTTGGTCATTTCTATCTAGCAAGTCCGGTTAAGAGACAAACGATAAGACTGCCACGATTGATGTTGTGACACCAATTTCCAACACAAGCTCACGACCGAATATTCCGAATCTTTAATTCGATTTCTCAGCTTGCTTGCGCATTCTCAGCCTGCCTGCGCAACTGCAGTACCTTCAGCGAGCAGAGGAAGCCAATAGTCAACGCGCCGACAGCGGAATACAGCGCAAACTGCGTGGCATGTGCAAACGCATTTGTCAGCGACACCAACACACCGTCGGGAGCACCCTGCGCACGCAGACCAATCAGCATCGAGCCGGCGGAATCCTTCAGCCCCTGCCCCATCTGCTCCAGGCCCGGCGACAGCTTCGCGATCTCACGATCCAGCCCAATCGTCAGCGCCATACCACCGAGCGCAGCACCGAGCGCCGAACCAATCTGCCGAATCGTCGACTGCGTTGCCGATGCCTGCCCCGACAGCCGCACCGGAATATCACCAAGCACCAACGAGGTCAGCTGCGCCGATGCCAGACCAAGACCCAGACCGTAGACAATCAATGCAAACACAACCAGCCACAGCGGCAGGTCAACGCGCTCTTCGGCCGCCAACTGCAGCGAACCAAAGACCTCGAGACCAAGGCCCACAATCACCACACCGGCCGGGGTAATCCGAGCTGCCAGATGACGCGCCATGGCACCTGCGAAGAACGCACCGAGAGCCATTGCTGCCAGGACCAGGCCGGTTGCGATCGTCGATAAGCCAATCGCCGACACCAGGTAGAGCGGCAGCACGAAGACCAGCGCGAACTCACCCACCGCGACAAGCATCGCCGTGGTATTCCCCCAGCTGAACGTGGCGTAGGAGAACATCGACACGTCCAACAGCGCAGGATCCGCGTTCTTCCGACGACTGTTTTCCCACAGCACGAAAGCGACAAGCACCACCGCACCAACTAAGAGCGTGACGACGGGTGCGGAGGGAAAAGCAAACCCTATCTTGGCGCCTTGAATGATGCCGAAGACCACGGCACCAAAGCCAATTCCAGACAACACCAGGCCAAGGACATCGAAGCGACCCGCGCCATTGGTATCGCCTGCGGTGTTCGGCACCCAGCGCAGCGCAAGGACGAAAAGCACGACGGCGATGGGCACGTTGACCCAGAAGATAGCTTCCCAACCAGCAAACTGCGTAAGCACGCCACCCAGGAGTGGGCCGACTGCTGCAGCACCAGACATGACCGCACCCCAGATGCCGAATGCGGTGGCACGATCTTTATCACGGAATAGTGCGTTCACGCTGGACAGTGTTGATGGCAGAATGCACGCGCCACCAATGCCTTGGATGACGCGGGCAATGACCAGTGGCGCCAAGGCTGTGGAAAGTGCGGCCACGACGGAGCCGACCGTGAAGATGACCAGACCGACGAGAAAAAGCGTTCGACGGCCGAAGCGGTCGCCAGCGCGGCCAGAGGTCAGGAGTAGTGCGGCGAAAACGACCGAGTAGATCGTGGTAATCCACTGCGCGCCCACGATGTCAAGGCCCAGCTCCGAAATGATGGTCGGCAATGAAACACCAACGATGGTGCCGTCCAGGACAATCATGCCGAGGCCAACCGCGAGCACGAGCAACCCCCACCACCGCTGTGGCGAGGCCCCGAACTCAGCAATCTGATCCTCGTTGGCGATTGCCATGACGGGGGTGCCCTTCGCTTTCGCTGTGGCACCGGTTTGTGCGTCGACTGAGACGTCGGCGCTGCTCAAGGAAGGTTTTGTACTCATAGGATTAATGCTAGAAGTGTCCTAGGGCTGATTCATCAACCGAAAGTCGTAACTTTGCGGAAAGATCAGCTTCGTTGAGAACGGGGATTACCTTCGTCGACACGGAAACACTTAGCTTCATTGAACCCACGCAATGGCAGCCGAACCCGCTGGGTATAGGGCTTTTATCACCGCACGGTGGCAGATTGCTATGATGCTATGAGGTTTTGGGCACTGGTTCATAGTGCTTAATTGTCACTTCACAATGCCCAATCCTTGCCCCTATAGCTCAGTCGGTTAGAGCAGAGGACTCATAATCCTTTTGTCCCAGGTTCGAGCCCTGGTGGGGGCACTAAAAACTCTGGGCTCTACTCACGCCCATTTACCCGACATCCGGTTGTAGCAGCTGGCGCATAGGGAGATGTACTTCGGCGCTTCGAGTGCCTCAATTTCCACGGTTTCGCCGTCGAGGATAATGCTGCCGTCCGGATTCAACCGTGCAGTAAAGATGGCCTTCTGCCCACAGGTGCAAATTGTCTTGATTTCCTCAATGGTGTGGGCAACTTCGAGCAAGCGCTGGGAGCCTGGGAAGGCATGCGTGCGAAAGTCGGTACGCAGACCGTAGCAGAGCACCGGAGTACCGCGAAGGGTAATTCCCAGCAACTGATCGACCTGGTCAGGGGTAAGAAACTGTGCCTCATCGATGATTAGACAATCGTAGCCGTCGGCAAGCGAGGAAAGGTCATCGCCATCGTGGATGAGGTGCGCGCGTTCCGCGATTCCGATGCGGGAGTGCACATCACCGTCAGCCAAAGTATCCACGGCCGGCTTGGCGATCAACGGTCGCATGTCGCGCTCGCGGTAGTTGTGGGCGACGCGGAGGACCTCGATGGATTTTCCGCTGTTCATGGTTCCGTAGCGGAAGTACAGTTTTGCCATAGCCATCGATTGTAGGGCATCGATTCGCAGGCTCTGACGGCTGTAAACTCGGGCCGCCAACACGGATTTGAATTCCCGACTATCCTATATTTTTATGCAGCCGATTCCTGACCTGAATGAGAATCCAACAGTTGTTGTATGTGGATCTATCCACCTAGATACCCTGGTACAGGTCGATAGCGTACCCGCAGAAGGTGGCACGCTCATCGTTGATGACGGCACGAATATGCTGGGCGGCAAGGGCGCCAACCAGGCCGTTGCTATCGCTTATGACGGTGTCCGTGCGATTATGGCCGGAACTGTTGGCGAGGACCGCGCAGCGGATTTCGTGGTCGAGGAACTCAACGCACACGGCGTAGATGTCCACTCCATTCAGACTTCCTGGGATTTGCCGACCGGCAGCGCTTTCGTCGCAACGAACCGCAAGGGTCGCCCGGTGATTTTTGTCCAGCGCGGTGCCGATGCGCTAACCGACCCCACCGATTTCGTCGACGAGTTCGCATCAGCGGATGTCGTGCTCGCGCAAGGCGAGCTACTTCCGGAAGCAACTGAGGCCATCGCGTCCGTCGCATCCATGTACAGCGCGCGTCTGGTACTGAACCTCAATCCGGTCGTAACCGTTACACCTGCGCTGATTGACCATGCAGATCCGCTGATCGTCAACATGAAGGGCGCCTGGGAAACAATCCGTCGCCTGGACATCGCCGAGGGCATCCGCGCTACCGACTACCGCGCACAGCTCGAGGCACTTCTGCAGTACTGCCCCAGTGTCGTCATGCTCCGGGGCGACCACGGCTGTCTCTTCGCACAGCACTCCGACGGTCTCGACGACGAGCCGACAATCTACGAGCACCCCGCGCTTAAGCTGCCAGAGGAGAAGATTGTCGACGGCACTGGCTCCGGTGATGCGTTCGTCGGCACGCTTACCGCGGAACTGGCTAAGGGCACCTCGCTTTACGACGCCGTCCCCCTGGCCACCGCAGCAGGTGCGGCAGCCGTACAGGCCGTCGGCGCATGCTCCGCTTTTGTGCGCCGCGAAAAACTGCTGGAGATGGTCGAGGCGGAGGATTTTCCCTCTGTGAAAGAGTACGAGGGCTAAGGGTCGTCAACGACTTGGTGCGCGAGCTGGCGCCGATTAAGTCAGTGCCAGTCGGGCCAGTGGAGCCAGTGGGGCCAGTGGGAAAACCTACCCAGCATTGTCTGGCAGAACGGGCTCAAGCGCCAGCATCACCAAATACCAACTCAACGCGTACCCGATGAGGAAGACATAGGTAGCAATCGCGTAGATCTTCGCCGGGAAAAAGAATATGGCCGCGGGCACGATGAGAAGCGCCAAAACTGCGAGCGCAGTCCGCGGCAGGTTTTTGACGGTCATGCTGGTGGCCGTTGCCAGGGTTCGGCGTAGCGACGACTGACCGTCGGAAAGCGAGCACAGCGAGTAGACCCAGGCGGTAATTCCCAGCAGTATTAGCGCCCCGGAGGTAACTCCTGCGGCGAAGATTAGGCCGACAGTGCCGAGATCCGCGCGGGAAATAACGTAAAACTCATAGCCAATGGCTCCGGCGAGAACCACGGTGAATAGCCACCACACGGTTGGTGTGCGCCAATTGTCCAGCAGTGCGCGCAAGAAGCGCTGTACGGGCCTTGAGCCTTCGTCACGGACCATATCGCGAGCGACCACTACCCCAGCGCGAGTTGCGGCGCCTGCAGTGACTATCGGGATGGATGCGACGATCATCAGCAGGTTGATGATTACAAGGTCTGCTAACAGCGACCAGGCTGCGTAGAACTTTGTATCGGTGCTGAAAAATCTATCCACGGGTTCATATCCTAATAAAGGCTGATTAACAGACGAAAGCCTCAACCTACGCGGTTGAGGCTTTCGCTTTCGTAAAACGCGGTGCTTGGCGTCCTATGCGCTAACGCTTAGGCAGCTATCCCTTAACGGCACCCGCAGCAACACCCTCGATAATGTGCTTCTGGGTGGCGACGTAGAAGATCACAATCGGAATGATTGCGAGCACCAGCATTGCCATCATCGCGCCAAGGTCACGGTTACCGTTGGAACCAACGAAGCTCTGCACGACGACCGGGATGGTCTTGTACTTAGTGGACAAGCCGATGACCAGGTACGGCAGCAGGTAGTCGTTCCATACCCACATTGCGTTCAGAATGGCGACTGTCACTGCAGTCGGCTTGAGCATGGGCAAAACGATGCGGAAGTAGTTCTGCATCGGAGATGCGCCATCAATCATCGCGGCTTCCTCGATGTCAATCGGGATGGACTTGATGAAGCCGGCAAACATGAAGACCGACAGGCCAGAGCCAAAGCCCAAGTAGAGAACCACAATGCCGATTGGGTTGTTCAAATGCAGCATGTCGGCGATCTTGACGGTCGGGAACATCACCATCTGGAACGGGATGACCATCGAGAACACAAACAGGTAATACAGCAGCGAGGTCCACCACGTCTTCACTCGCGTGATGTAGTAAGCCGTCATCGCAGAGAAGAACACAATCGCAATAACCGAGAGGATCGTGATGACAAAGGACCACACGATCGCCCAGCCGAAGCCCTCCTTCATCAGGCCGACGGCGTAGTTTTCGAACCCGACCCACATGTCACCTAGTGGCAGCTGGAAGGGGTTATCTGAAATTGCGAACTTGGACTTGAACGAGTTGAAGATAATGAACGCGATTGGCCCCAAGAACACGACGGTCAAAAACACCAGAATCGCGTAGATGATGACCTTAGATACGCCTCCCACCTTGGCCTCGTCCTGCTTAGCGGGCTTGGCCTTGGGGAGCTTGGTGGCCGTTTCAGTGGTCATTGCAGCGTCGACAGACATTTATGCCTCCACTTCCTTGCTGCGAGTAGCACGCAGCTGCAGCATCGCGATCGCTACGACCACGACGACGAAAATTACTGCCTTGGCTTGACCAACGCCCTCCACACCAATTCGGTTAAACATGGTGTTGACGATGTTCAGAGCAACCATTTCTGTCTCTGAACCCGGCGCACCATTGGTCAGGGCCAAGTTTTGGTCGAAGAGTTTGAAAGTGTTCGACAGGGTCAAGAAGAGGCAAATGGTAATCGATGGCATGACCATCGGGATAGTAACGTGCCGCAGGATCTCCCAGCGTCCAGCGCCATCAATCTCCGCAGCTTCGATGAGCTCCGGCGGGACATTCTGCAAACCGGCAATATAGATAATCATCATGTAACCGACCAGCTGCCAGTTGATGAGGATGATCAGACCGGCGTAACCGAACTTCCAGTCGGACACGATTGTCGTACCGTACGATGCCAGCACTGCGTTAATCATCGACTGCCAGGTGTAACCGAGCACGATGCCACCGATGAGGTTCGGCATGAAGAAGACTGTGCGGAAGAAGTTCGTGCCCTTCAGCTTGCGCGTCAGAATCCATGCGATCCAGAACGCGAACAAGTTCACAGTAATGATGGAAACAACAACCACCATGAGAGTAAATCCGAAGGAAGCGACGAAGCCCTCGCGCTCACTAAAGGCCTTCTGGTAGTTCTCGATACCAACCCACTGCGCATTAGTGATGGTTGTGAAGTCAGTAAATGATAGGAAGAAACCGATAACGAACGGCACCAAGAACGCGATTGCAAAGGCAATCAGCGTGGGTAGCACGAAAATTGGGAAATACTTTTTCAATGTTGCTTGCATCTACAACACCGCTCCTAAAGCTAAAGGCGGAGCCTGGTGCCTCGAGACCGGTTTAACAGGTCACCGAGCCCCGAGCTCCGCCTTGCCATTGGATGAACTCATTCCGTCGGTTGTTCATGCGCGAGAAGCTTTCGCTTCACACTCACCGATGGAATGGATTACCATTGATTTGCTGGTATTTAATTGTTCGGAGATTCCGCATTCCAGCTGTCGGCGAAAGTCTCGACAACCTTGTCCCACGGCATCTTTCCGGAAGCGTACTGCGCCAGCGCTGCGCCAAAATCATCCTTGAACTGCTGCGACGGGAAGTACTGGAAGTCCCACGGGATGGTGGTCAGGTCCTCGTTCTCAATTGCTGCGGCCACTTCCTTGGCTAGCGGGTCATTCGGAGTGTCGGCTTCAGTGAAGTTCTGGAACGGAGCGATGAATCCGAGATCCTCGACGACGTACTTCTTGCCCTCATCGGTGTTGAACAGCCAATTGACGAAGTCCTTCGTTGCCTTTTGGGAAGCCTCCGAAGCCTTGGAGTTGACCGTCAGGTAGTTCTCAGTACCAACCGAGATGCCGGTCTTATCCTCGTCCTTCAGGCCCATGTACATAGGCATGAACTTAATCTTGTCCTGCTTGACCACGTTGCCGGAGACATCGTTGATCTGGGACCATGCCCAGTTGCCATTCTGAACCATAGCGGCCTTGCCCTGGGCGAATTCCGCCATCGAGTCGGACACAGCCTTCGACGGGGCCAGAGTCTTTTCGACAGTGGAGTTATTCAGGTACAGATCAAAGAGGTTCTTGAACTCCTTGTTGTACTTGAACTTCACATCAGCGGTTTCCTTGGTGCCAAGGTCCTCGAATTCATAATGAACCGGTCCGTTGGCCAAGTGTGTCTGCCAGCGCCAATCCTCACCGGATGCGAGCGAGGTGGAAGCGAAGGTGCCGGAAATCCCCAGCTTGTCCTTCTTGGCCTGCATGTCCTCAGCAACTTCCTTCAGCTTTCCGAAGGCCTTAATCTCGTCGATGCTCTTGGCCTTGGCATCGGGCAGCGCGAAGTACTTGTCCATGATCTCTTCGTTATAGATCAGGCCAAACCCCTCGACTGCAAACGGGACGCCGTATACCTTGCCGTCCTCGCCCTTCAGCGGCTCGATGCCCTCGTTGAGGTTTTGTGCGATCTCAGTGTCAGACATGTCTGCCATGTATTCCTGCCAAGTACGCAGGCCCGCCGGACCATTGACTTGGAACAGTGTTGGCGCGTCCTTTTTACCAATCTCGGCCTTCAGAGTTTGCTCATAGGAATTCGAAGCTGCAGTAACGACCTTGACCTGGACACCAGTCTTGTCAGTGTATGCCTTCGCAATCTTCTGATATGCGGCATCCTGCTCCGGCTTGAAGTTAAGGAAGTAGACACCACCATCTGCAACCGCATCATCACTCGAGCACGCAACCAAACCAGCGGTTGCCATCAGGCCTGCTGCACACAGAGCTGAAAGGCGCTTGAAGTTCTTCACTATGTTTTCTCCCTTGAGAAGAAAGGCCACTTCAATGGCATCCTCCGAGCAATTCGGACGAATATTTGCCAGCAGCCGTGGCCTAATTGGATTATCCCGCCCTGCGGCTAGAAGTAGCCTTTCATGCGAACTTCGACGCCACCCACGCGGGTATTCGGTCTCACCAAAATCTTACTTGACCAAAACCAATTTAGGTTGGCCTTCAGCCAGCTGTGAACAAATGCAAAGGAGAAAAATAGCAAAAGCTCTCGAAAGCACACCTAGAATTTGAGCTGTTTTCGAGCTGTTTTCGCTGAACAGAGCCGCCTACCGGCACCAAAGTAAGCACCTGGCCGCGACAATCACACGCAGACCCGACAACCACCCGACCACCAAAAGCACCCCTGTTTGGCCTGAATGTATATTTTTATAATATTCTGGCGGGTCGTTTACTTGTCACTTTTGAAATAATCGTACGCTCGACAGTCTGCTTCTAGAGAGCTACTCGACCTCATCGCTCGCGGGAAGATATACGGACTCGTCGCGATGCCCGGGCAACACTCGATCCACGTAGCTCTGCACCGCTTCTTGAAGCGGCACATCCGCACGGCGTTTTTCTGCCATGTACCAGCGATGCTCCAAGACCTCGTGGAAAACCTGCGCATCCTGCAGCCTTCCACGCAGCCCCTCGGGCACAGCCAGAATTGTGGCCTCGAAAACTTCACGCAGCCATCGGTGCGCAACCTGCTCTAGCGGAACCCCTTCAAGACCTTCCGCCAACCGAAAGGTCTGCATACTATTGAGCATCCGCCTCGCTTGCCGTTCTTGAACATCCAACCCCGTCAGTCGCATTAACTGCCGATGGTGATGCCCTGCGTCAACCACTCGTGGTCGGAACACAACACGGCCACCATCACTGGTGACTTTCAGCTCGCCAACATCGAAACCGAGGTCGTTGAGCCTGCGAATCCGCTCATCGACAAGCCAAGGCTCCTCAACACCAATAGATTCTTCCCCCGTCAGCTCTTGCCACAAGTCCTCATAACGCTCAATAATGCGCCTACCCACCGCAATTACGTCCAACTCAGGATCGAGGAATCCGCCGGCCTGCAGATCCATGAGCTCTCCGATGATGTTGGTATGGGCAACGTCAACGTCGTAAAGCCTGCGGGAATCTGAGAGTGTGCCTTGCAAATCTCCCGTTTCCGCGTCGACAAGGTAGGCGGAGAAAGCGTCTGCGTCACGACGAAACAATGTGTTCGACAGTGACACGTCGCCCCAGTAAAAACCAAGGAGATGTAACCGAACTAGCAGGACTACCAGCGAGTCAATCAGGCGGACCACAGTTTCGCGGGTGACCTGTTGAGAAAAAACTGCACGATACGGCAGCGAATACTCGAGATGTTCTGTGACGAGTGCGGCAGTTAACGGTTCGCCATCTGGATCCTTCCGGCCGGTGATTACCGCGAGCGGGCGAACCGATGGAGCACCGAGCCTGACCAGGTCACGCAGCATTCGATACTCATGATGAGCAGTGAACTCACCAATTTCTTTCACTGCAATGACGCGGTCATCTAAGTTGACGAATCGAACAATGTGTCGCGAAATTCCCTGAGGCAAGGCGGCTAACAAATCATCTGGCCACTGTTCCAGAGGTATATGCCAAGGAAGGCGCAAAAGCTTTGAAGCCACCGTTGTCGCGGCTATTTTCATAGTTTCCGACACGGTGGCTCCTAAAACTGTCTTACTGTCCCACTGCCCTACCAGCTACTCATTTCATCTAAACGAAAGATTTTAGGCCGGAAGGCGCATACCAGTCGACTTCGAGAACAGGTGCAGCATGCCCGGACGAATCTTGCCGTAAACTACCGAGCCCAACTTCGGCGCGGTGCGCGGGGCGGTACGAATAACCACCTGACCGTGTTCCTCTTCGTCCGGGTTAGAGGAAGATCCGGAGCTCAGTGCTCCGCCACCGACGAGGTCTCCATACATGAATGCATCGGAGCCCAACTCCTCGACCAAGTTAACCTGCACCGGAATGACGTCATCGCCCGGACCCTCGACCAGGTCGAATGCCTCCGGACGGAAGCCCACGATAATCTGGTTCTGATCCTCCGGCGTGATTGCAGCAAGTGTGGCTTCCGGCAGCTTAATCTTGGCCTCGCCCAACGTGGCGTAACCATTAGAGACGTTGAACGTGCCCAGGTTCATCGCAGGCGAACCAATGAAGCCCGCGACGAATTCGTTTGCCGGGGTTTCGTAGAGTTCCCGCGGGGTACCGACCTGCTGCAGAACACCGAAGTTAATGACCGCGATGCGGTCGCCCATGGTCAGCGCCTCAGTCTGGTCGTGGGTGACATACATGGTGGTCACACCCATCCGACGCTGCATGGCCGCAATCTGAGTACGGGTTTGAACACGCAGCTTCGCGTCCAGGTTCGACAACGGCTCGTCCATCAGGAACACCTGCGGCTTGCGCACAATCGCACGCCCCATTGCCACACGCTGACGCTGACCACCGGATAGAGCCTTAGGCTTACGATCCAGGAACTGAGTTAGATCCAGGGTCTTCGCAGCTTCTTCGACACGACGGTCAATCTCGTCCTTGTCCACACCAGCAATCTTGAGCGCGAAGCCCATGTTCTCGCGCACCGTCATATGCGGGTACAGGGCGTAGTTCTGGAAGACCATCGCAATATCGCGATCCTTGGGCGAGACATTGGTCACATCACGATCTCCAATGAAAATCTTGCCCTCATTGACCTCTTCCAGACCGGCAAGCATGCGCAGTGTTGTGGACTTACCACAACCGGAGGGGCCCACCAGAACCAGGAACTCGCCATCGGCAATTTCCAAGTTGAACTTGTCCACAGAAGGCTTCGTCGCACCAGGGTAAATGCGAGTGGCATCAGCAAAAGTCACAGTAGCCATGTGAATACAAACCTTTCATCGGCAGGTACGTGCCGAACGATCCGAGTGAAAGTAATCGCAGGAACAGCTCCTACGTAGCTGCCTCACAAGCTTACTCTTAATCGAGCAGCCCCGTCACGAGCTCCGCAATCTTCGAGCGCTCCGAGCGCTTCAGCGTGATGTGTGCAAAAAGCTCGTTGCCCTTGAGTTTTTCAATCACCGCCTGCACACCGTCATGGCGGCCGACGCGCAGGTTGTCACGCTGCGCCACGTCGTGCGTAAGGATGACCCGGGAATTGCTACCAAGACGCGACAGCACCGTCAGCAGTACGTTGCGCTCCAGCGACTGTGCCTCATCGACAATCACGAAGCTGTCATGCAGGCTACGACCGCGAATGTGTGTCAGTGGCAGTACCTCCAGCATGTCGCGCGAGGCAATCTCATCCATCACGTTGTCTGAAACCAATCCCTCCAGGGTGTCGTAAACAGCCTGCGCCCACGGGTTCATCTTTTCGTCCTCACTACCTGGCAGGTAGCCAAGGTTCTGACCACCTACCGCGTAGAGCGGACGGAACACCACAATCCGGCGATGCAGTCCGCGCTCCAGCACCGACTCCAGTCCCGCGCACAGCGCAAGCGCCGACTTACCCGTACCGGCTCGGCCGCCGAGGGACACAATCCCTACCGAGTCATCCAACAGCAGGTCAAGCGCCACACGCTGCTCCGCCGACCGCCCCTTCAGGCCAAACGCCTCCGTATCGCCCCGCACAAGCTTGACGACGCCCGGGGCGCTCACCCGTGCCAGCGCAGACTGGCTACCAGCGCTGAGCTGCACGCCGCAGTGCAGCGGCTGATCCTGGATCTGCTCGAGCTCAAGGAACCCATTGGCGAAGAGACGATCAATTTCCTCCGGGTCGACGTCCACTTCCACCATTCCCGAGTACCCAGTCAGAACGACGTCCTGGGCGCGGTAATCGTCGGCAGGCAAGCCGACCGCACCAGCCTTGACGCGAAGCGGAATGTCTTTGGTGACCAGCACGACATCATGGCCATCGTGCTGAAGATTGAGGGCGCAAGCGAGAATGCGGTGATCGTTTTCGGCGGTGCGGAAGCCTGCGGGAAGGATGGAGGGATCGGAGTGGTTGAGCTCAATATGCATAAACCCGCCAAGATCATTGGCGGGCACAGGCCGGTCCAGGTGGCCGTAGCGGTAACGCAGCTCTTCGAGGAAACGGAGCGCTTCTCGGGCGAACCACCCCAGCTCTGGGTGGTGGCGCTTGGCCTCCAACTCACTCACCACGACCAGCGGAAGCACAACTTGGTGCTCATCGAACTTCTTGGTGGCGTGGGGATCGGACAGCAGGACCGAGGTATCAAGCACGTAGGTACGCATGCCCTCAGGCTAAAAGTCAGAGGTAGAAATTACGTGGTTGTGAGATGAATGCTTGGTTATCAGATGAACCACAGTTGGTTACAGGCTCTAATCCTCAAGTTGAACCCTAAGGAACTGGCCGAGCACCGAGCACCACTGCCCGGCCACTCCACTGCCCTTTTAATGGCGACTAGTCGTTATGGCGAATCTGTCGACCCAGCAACTTGTGGCGAAGCGGATCAACCGCCAAGGTCACAGCGCCAACTGATACAACTCCCACGAGGTACGCCAGCGCAACAACAAGTGAGCGTTGACCAAACGTGATTTCGTTCGCAATCGGGCCGAACATGGTGGCTCCCAACAGCGCACCCATAACAAAGCCGAAGATGCTGGTCGCAAGCATGGGAAAGAATGTCTGCTTGAAAGTGACCGTGCGGTGGAAGCTGATTGGCGTCCCGATGAAGTCCAGCGCCTTTGTCAGCGATGCCTCTTCATAGACGGCTGAGGCCTGAGTCAAAAGCGTTGACACCAGCAACAGAATGAAACCGATTACGAAAGTGATAGTCACACCGGTTGCAATATCGTGCGCGAATGTGACATCTGCAACCTCTTCAATCTTGTCTTCGCCAGGCACCATCATTGTGTAGCCAAGCAGCAGAGACAGGAAGGCCATGGAACTTACTCGACGCCACGATTCCTTAGCGTTAGTCGCGACTCGTCGCGTCGCCACAAAATCACTTGAAGTACCGAAGAAGCTGGAGATGCGGGCAACAAGCTGGATAAAGAAAGGCGCCACCAGGCCAATTGCCCAGACCATCAGGTACATCATCGCTGCGACACCAAGCGTGGCAGTGACGGTTCCACCCGCGATATTGGAGTTGGCAATCACGTATAGGACGATCGCACCGATAACAACGGCCACAATCATGCGCCAAGCCTTCATCGACTTGGGCACTTCCTTGCGGCTAACGCCGAGTGGTGAAATCATCACCCTTCGCAAACCGACCACAGCGGCAAAGAGTGCGAGGAGCACCACGGCAACCCAGACCAGCGGGTAGCCCCACCAGGGCAGCAACATGTCCCAGGTATCCAGGTAGTCATTGTCGAACTTGATTATCGCCCAGAATGGCGCAGTGGCCACCGACAACAACGTGCCCACGACAAGCCCTACAGCTGCCAATACGAGGGTTTCGATAATCACCATGCGCGTAACTGCCCCGTTAGACAGACCAATCAAGCGCAGAGTTGCCAATCGCTGCTCACGTCCTGCAGCGCCAAGCACCGCCGACTGTGCCACGAGCGAAACCATTGCCGGAATCACAAAAACACAGGCCACGAGTGCCAGCTGCAGGTACATCTCGCCCTGACCTTGATTCATGTAATCCTCGGGTGTTGGGTTCGGCGGCAGCTTTGGCTCAGCCTGCCAACGGCGGTAAAACATCGCCGTGCCACCGACGACGACCAACGCCAACCAGGTACTCACGGTCATGGCCACCACGGACAATGCGGACAGCCAGCCGTTTCCCGAATGGGATTCACGCCCGGCGCGCTGCAGCCGCGTGCTCAAGTCCGCTAGTGCGCCGGTAGGAATTCTCTGGGGTTTTGTTGCTTCAGTTACGGTGCTCACTTTGTAACCTCCGCTCCTGCCAGCATGCGGTCGTCGTGAATCAGGCCATCGCGGATCTCCACACGTCGACGACACCAGTCGGCCACCTTCACATCGTGCGTGACCATCACCAATGTCGTGCCAGTCTGCTCCACCAACGCGGTGAGCTGCTGCATGACCTCATGGCCTGTGGACTGGTCCAGCGCGCCAGTCGGCTCATCGGCGAAGATGACACCTGGCTCGCCGGCCATCGCGCGGGCAATTGCCACACGTTGTGCTTGACCGCCGGACATCTGTCCTGGGCGACGGCGCGTGAGGTCCTTGAGCCCCAGGCGGTTGAGGACATCGTCGGCAAGCGCGAGTGACTTCGAGCGCTTCTTGCCCTGCAGAATCATTGGCAGAGCAACGTTTTCCCTGGCAGTCAGCTCGGGAAGGAGCTGGCCATCTTGGAAAACGAAGCCGAAGTCGTGCAGGCGGAGGGCGGAGCGGTCGGCGTCAGAAAGCGAATTGATCTTTGTGTCACCGAAGATGACGTCGCCGTCGTCCGGCAGCAACACGCCGGACATGCAGTGCAGCAGCGTGGACTTACCAGAACCTGACGGTCCCATGACTGCAACGGTTTCGCCGGGCTCAATGGTCAGCGAAATGCCGGTGAGAACGGGAGCGGAATTGTAGGACTTAGTGATGTCACGAATACAAAGTCGTGCGTTTCTTGGGCTGTTGTTGTCTGTCATGGCACTCATTTCACTCGCACGGAGGCGATTTCAACACCGTGCCCACTTTCCTTTTGCGGTAGTGCTAGGTCTACTATGCCGGAAATTAATTCCTCCGCAGACAGAGCTTTCGTACCATAGGAAACTATGGAGCTGAAGGATTATTTCCGCAAATATATCGGCGCGAACCGCCGCGAAAAAGCGCATAAACGCAGCTACGAGGAATCCGCCGCCGCTCGCATCGCCGAACTTACCGCTTCACGACGAACAATTGCCGAAGCCTTCGAGATTGAACGTCGCCGCATTGAAAATGACCTCCACGACGGAGCTCAGCAATACATTGTTGCGGCTTCAATGAAATTGGGACTTGCAGAATTGGAAGCATCCAATACTGACAATGAGGAACTAATGCAGCTTCTCGCGGAAACTCGCGGCCATTTGGATGATGGATTACGTGCTTTGCGGCGAACAGTCCACGGAATTCACCCGCAGGTGTTGCGCGATCGCGGTCTGCAAGCGGCTGTTGAAGAGATTGCTGAAGGATACGGCCCTCACGTTGTTGTGCACACTCCCTATCCCCTGCCTGAATTGGAAGAAAGTGTGCTCGCCGCGGCGTATTTTTTCTGTGCAGAAGTGCTGACTAATGCGGCGAAATATGCACCGAACGCTCCTGTTTCTGTGCTGCTCACCTCGGATCAAACACTGAATATTTCAATTACGGACCAAGGCCCTGGCGGCGCAAAATTGGGGCGCGGTTTGCGGGGTATGAAAGAGCGTCTAGCCACTTTCGACGGTGCGATGACCATGCACTCTCCCGAAGGTGGGCCAACGCAGGTAATAGCCAGAATTCCTTTGATGCTAAATCGCTGGGAATCGGGCATTGGAGAAATAGAAGGCATGGATATGGAAAGCGTGGAGAAGAAAGGTGCGGCGAAATAATGAAAATTGTCATTGCGGATGACTCGGCACTCCTGCGGGAAGGAGTCGCGGGGCTCGTCGAAAAGCGCGGACATGAAGTGATTGCGATGGTCGACACTGCGCACGGTCTGGTGGCGGACATCGATGACCGGTTTGACGACTCGGGCGAGCTGCCAGACCTGGTGATTACCGATGTGCGCATGCCTCCGAAGATGAGTGACGACGGCCTGCGGGCCGCAGTGGAACTGCGCGAGCGTTATCCGCAGCTGAATGTCATGGTGCTGTCGCAGTATGTGGCGCCGGCGTATGCGCGTGAGTTGTTCTCGCCGGGAGGTGCTGGGGTTGGTACTGGGGCCGGCTCAAGTGGCAGCAGCTCGAGTGGCGGGACCGGGTATCTGCTCAAAGACCGCGTTGGCCAGGTGCTGGACTTCTTGGGTTCGCTCGAGGTCGTCGCAGGTGGTGGCGTGGTGATTGACCCTGATGTGGCGACGGCATTGATGCAGTCCGGCAAATCGGGGCTAGCCAGTTTAACGGCGCGCGAACGCGAAGTGCTCGAGCTGATGGCACGCGGCAAGTCCAATAAGCAGATTGCCGATGACCTCGTGCTTTCCGGGGCGGCGGTGGCGAAACACGTGTCCAACATCTTTATGAAGCTGCATCTGGAGCCCGGCGAGGAAAACCGCCGTGTGCGGGCAATTTTGGAATTTCTCACGGCGACGTCGGGGCAGATTTAGGGTCGGCAGCAATCGCATCTCTCGCAAAAGCGATGAAAAAATAAGTGTTGATTATGACACGAGTCACAATTTAAAGTTGGCTCATACGTTTGTTGTTTCCCTATAGAAAGGACGTGTCTACATGACTGTTTACGCCAACCCCGGCACCCCCGATGCAATCTTCACGTACAAGGAGCAGTACGAAAATTTCATCGATGGTAAGTGGACACCTCCAGTAGACGGGCAATACATGGACAACTCCACCCCGGTTACGGGCGAGGTTTTCTGCCGGGTTCCGCGGTCTAACGAGAAAGACATTGAGCTCGCTCTCGACGCCGCGCACAAGGCGAAGGACTCCTGGGCCTCGGTTCCTGCGGCCGAGCGGGCGCTGATCCTCCACCGCATCGCGGACCGTCTGGAGGAAAACCTTGAGAAGATTGCCGTCGCCGAGACCTGGGAGAACGGCAAGGCCATTCGCGAGACCCTCGCCGCTGACATCCCGCTCGCAATCGACCACTTCCGCTACTTCGCCGGGGCCACCCGCACGCAGGAGGGGCGCATCTCACAGATTGACGACAACACGGTCGCCTACCACTTCCACGAGCCACTCGGCGTCGTCGGCCAGATTATCCCGTGGAACTTCCCCCTCCTGATGGCCGCATGGAAGATCGCCCCGGCCCTCGCCGCCGGCAACTGCATCGTGCTCAAGCCAGCAGAGCAGACCCCCGCGTCGATTCTCATGCTCACCGAGATTATCGCCGATTTGCTTCCGGACGGCGTTCTCAACATCGTCAATGGCCTCGGCACCGAGGCCGGTGCTGCGCTGACCGCAAGCGACCGGATCTCCAAAATTGCGTTCACCGGATCGACTGCCGTGGGCCAGCTAATCAACAAGGCAGTGTCCGACAAGATTATTCCGATCACGCTGGAGCTCGGCGGCAAGTCCCCGTCCATCTTCTTCCCCGACGTCATGGACGCCGACGATGCGTTCCGCGAGAAGTGCATTGAGGGCCTGGCCATGTTCGCGTTGAACCAGGGCGAGGTCTGCACCTGCCCGTCGCGAGCCCTGGTCCACGAAGACATCGCTGATGAGTTCCTGAAGCTCGCGGTCGAGCGCGTTAAGCAGATTAAGACCGGCAACCCGCTGGATACGTCGGTACAGATGGGCGCCCAGGCCTCCCAGGAGCAGCTGGACAAAATCTCCGGCTACTTGGAGTCCGGGCCGAAGGAGGGCGCGGAGGTTCTCACCGGCGGCAACGTCGCCAAGCTCGAAGGGCTGGAGGGAGGCTACTACGTCGAGCCGACAATCTTTAGGGGCAACAACTCGATGCGTTTCTTCCGCGAGGAGATTTTCGGCCCGGTCCTGGCCGTGACAACCTTCAAGACTCTGGATGAGGCTCTCGAGATTGCCAACGACACTATCTACGGTCTTGGCGCCGGCGTGTGGAGCCGCAACCAGAATAACGCCTACCGCGCTGCCCGCGGCATCCAGGCTGGCCGTGTGTGGGTGAATAACTACCACAGCTACCCTGCTCACGCAGCCTTCGGCGGTTACAAGCAGTCCGGTATCGGCCGCGAGAATCACTTGATGATGCTCGAGCACTACCAGGAGACCAAGTGCATGCTCGTCTCTTACGACGAGAACCCGACTGGCCTGTTCTAAGAATCCGCCCACTTGGGGCTAGGCGGTTTGTCGATTCCGATTCACGTCCGATGAAGGTGTCGACAATTGCCTCCGCCCCGCCCCAAAAACGCTCTCCGCGCCTGGCAGGTTACGATGGTCGGCCTTAACCTGACGCATCAGGCACTGGCGACTCCAAAGTTAGAGGCCTAGCTCACGGTCGCCAGCTAGGCCTCTCTTTCTTTCTTCACCTTCCGGCACCACCTACGCATCCGATTAATCGCGGCACTGGCGGCCCATCCGCCGATAAATAGTAGCGGGATGTAGAAGAACACGACATAGGCGACGACCAGGCCGTCCTGGCCATCGGGCGACGTGGCGAGAAATAGGAATGCCAAATCGCTAAGCGCAGCAATTCCTGCGCCGGTAGCTGCTGCGACAATGCTCCGCGCGCTGGTCATCCCCCGGGCCGACGAGCCATCACCGGCGAAAACGGCTATTGCTCCGACCAGCATTACTGAGACCAGCGTGGACACAATCCACGACGCAATTCCTTCGTCGTAGGCGAGATTGGGCTCCGGCAAGATTAGCCCACCTAAAACGCTCCACGCGACCGCGGCGAAAAAGGACGCCAGCAAGGGGCGGGTTATATTGTCGAGCCTCATGCGTCCCAGGTTACGTGAGATGACCTCCAAAAATGCTGAATCTCCCCTCCTCAGTGGAGAATCGAGTCACGCCCACAAGAACAAAGATCTCCGAGCATAAAGTGGGGTAAGGAGAGAAACTGACAACCCCGAAAAATTATGGGCTGCAAATGTGAAACTGTGTGAGTTTATGACACTTTCAGACCATTTTTCGAGCCATTTTTGACATAAACGCAGTCAGTAACTCGCATCCACCCAACGCCATCAGCCATAAACGCAGTCAGTAACTCGCACTGGGGTAAGTGGCGAAAGGTGCCCACCGGCGACGCGGGTTAAGTAAAGAAAAGTGTGTCCGCATGCC
>NZ_KV795673.1:0-273 GCF_001809065.1 Corynebacterium sp. HMSC055G02
CCAGCCACGACCACGTCATCGCATGGCACTGGACACAACGCGAAACCGCCCACGCCTACACCCAACTACTCAAAAACATCGCCCCACCACTATGCGTTGTCCTCGACGGTGGCCAAGGCGCCTACTCAGCAATCAAAACCTGCTGGCCAACCACCCGCATCCAACGCTGCCTTGTCCATGCCCAACGCGTGGTCCGTCGCTACACCACCAGCCGTCCACGCACCGACGCAGGCAAAGCTATCTACGCCCTGGCGTTGAAACTGACCCGTATCA
>NZ_KV795674.1:0-273 GCF_001809065.1 Corynebacterium sp. HMSC055G02
TGATACGGGTCAGTTTCAACGCCAGGGCGTAGATGGCTTTGCCGGCGTCGGTGCGTGGTCGTGATGTGGTGTAGCGGCGGATGACGCGTTGCGCATGGACGAGGCATCGTTGGATTATCGCGTTCGGCCAGCAGGCTTTAATCGCAGTAAGTGCGCCTTGTCCGCCGTCGAGGACGACGCAGAGCGGCTCAGCGATTTTGCGGAGTAGCTGCGTGTAGGCGTGGGCGGTTTCGTGTTTGGTCCAGTGCCATGCGATGACGTGGTCGTGGCTGG
>NZ_KV795675.1:0-61095 GCF_001809065.1 Corynebacterium sp. HMSC055G02
CGGAAAAGACACACTTTTCTTTACTTAACCCGGCGACGCACCGCCCAGACACGCTTTTCCGACTTTCCTAGGGCTTGGATTATTTTCTGTCTGTTTTTGTCTTCTTCGTCTTCTTAAACGAAAACCAGGCCAGAGAAAAACTCTCTGACCTGGCTTAATTGCTCCTCCAGCTGGACTCGAACCAGCAACCCTTCGATTAACAGTCGAATGCTCTGCCATTGAGCTATGGAGGAATATCCACCGCACAGAACCGGCTAAACCGAACTTCGGCCATGCCGTTCCTTGCGACGGATAGATACTTTACCCAGACCCCTTGAAACTCACAAATCGCCAGGTCAAAGGTCAATTTATACCTTCTTTTCCCACACGTCATGACACCGTTGTGAGTTCTCAGAGCCACGCAATCCACACAATCCACGCAACCTCACACAGCGCCCACAAAGCTCCTACCAGTACTGAAAATGCTTTCCATCATGCACTTTTCATACCGCGCTCATACGATGGGGCTTATGTCTGAACAAACCAACGGAACCGAAAACACCGAGCAAACCGCACGCGTTGTGCGCGGCGTTATCGCCCGCGAAAAAGGCGCACCTGTAGAACTTACTGATATCCACATCCCGTCCCCGGGCCCGAACGATGTCATTGTCGACATCCAGGCCTGCGGCGTCTGCCATACAGACCTGGCTTACCGCGACGGCGATATCACCGACGAGTACCCGTTCTTCCTCGGCCACGAGGCCGCAGGCGTGGTCTCCGAGATTGGCGAAGAGGTCACGCATGTTGCCGTCGGCGATTTCGTTGTCCTCAATTGGCGCGCCGTCTGTGGCGAGTGCCGCGCCTGCAAGCGCGGTGAGCCACAGTACTGCTTTAGCACTTTCAACGCCTCCAAGCCCATGACGCTTGCCGACGGCACCGTCCTCACCCCGGCACTTGGAATCGGCGCTTTTGCGGATGCCACCCTCGTCCACGAGGGCCAGTGCACCAAGGTCGATTCGGCAGCCGATCCGGCCGTTGCGGGCCTGCTGGGCTGCGGTGTCATGGCCGGCATCGGTGCGGCTATTAACACCGGCGAGGTTAAGCGCGGTGAATCGGTAGCCGTCATCGGCTGCGGTGGCGTTGGTACGGCCGCTATCGCCGGTGCCAAGCTGGCCGGCGCTAGCAAGATTATTGCCATCGACATCTCGGACGAGAAGCTGGATACCGCCCGCGAATTCGGCGCGACCGAGACCATTAACTCTGCGGAGCTGGCTAAGAGCGATAAGGGCACCGGGGAAGAGGATCCCGTCGTTAAGCGAGTGCGTGAGCTGACCGACGGTTTCGGTGCTGATGTCGTGATTGATGCGGTCGGCCGTCCGGAAACCTACAAGCAGGCGTTCTACGCCCGTGACCTGGCTGGACGCGTTGTTCTGGTCGGTGTTCCGGCGCCGACAATGGAGCTGGACATCCCGCTGGCGGATGTGTTTAGCCGCGGTGGTGCGTTGAAGTCGTCCTGGTACGGCGACTGCCTACCAGAGCGCGACTTCCCGATGCTGGTGGATCTGTCGTTGCAGAACCGCCTGCCATTAGAGGGCTTCGTGACGGAGCGCATTGGCATTGAGGATGTTGACGAGGCCTTCGAAACCATGAAGGCCGGTAAGGTACTGCGATCGGTGGTGACGCTGTGAACAAGGGTTTGAGGGTCGACCACGTTCTCACGTCGGGCACGTTCTCGCTCGATGGTGGCACGTGGGACGTAGACAACAACGTATGGGTGCTCGGCGATGACCGTGAGGTCATTGTCATCGATGCGGCGCATGAGGCGCAGCCGATTATTGACGCGGTGGATGGCCGCAAGGTAAAGGCGATTGTATGCACCCACGCGCACAACGACCACATCACTGTGGCCCCTGAACTGCAGGAGAAGCTCGACGCTCCCCTGCTCGTCCACCCGGGCGACCAGATGCTGTGGGAGCAGTCCTGGCCGGACCTGGCGCACGAGGACCTCGCGCACGGTCAGCGCCTGGAGATTGCAGGCACGGAGGTTGTCATTATTAACACTCCGGGCCACTCCCCTGGCTCGTGCTGTCTGTACGTACCGGAGGCCGCGGAGCTGTTCTCTGGTGACACGCTGTTTTCCGGCGGTCCGGGGGCGACCGGTCGGTCCTACTCGGATTTCGACACGATTATTAACTCCATCCGCGACAATCTGCTGACTCTGCCTGCGGAAACGACTGTCCGCACGGGTCATGGCGACCACACGACGATTGGCCGCGAGGCTCCGCACTTGGAAGAGTGGATTCGCCGCGGCTACTAGTCGCTAGCCACTAGCTACTCAAACACGACCTTGACCGCCTCTGCTTGCAGTTCGCGGCGGTACTGCTCCATCGCGAGCAGGTCCGCGAACAGCGAGTTGTAGGCGGTTTCGTCGTCTGAGGGGCGCATTCGTGAGAGCATCGCCTTCAGCTGTGCAATTTGGTCACCGACCCACACCTCCTGCAACCGCGCCAGAATCGCCTGCGCATACGGGCGCAGCGTCTCTGCATCGACGGCGATTTGCTCCACGCCCAGCTCAGTCACGAGATGCTTGACGACGTCCTCCCGCGCCTGATCCATAATTGCGGTCGCCCAACTATGTGGCTGTGTGGCCGCTTCCCCGCAGGCACCACCTGCAGCCATGATGGCATCGAATACCGCCCGGTAGGTCGGATGCCCAAAGGTCTCGGGTGCGAGCGCATCGAATACCGGGCCGGTGGTGGCGGGCTCTTGAATTGCCAACTTGAGAGCCTCACGCTGCGCATAGAGCACAGGGTCCCGCGGGTTTGGATACGGCAGTGCCGGGTTGCGCCGGCGCCGCGCTTCCTCTGCCTCTTCGCGGGCACGGGCCTCTTCTTGGCGACGCTGGTAGGGAGTGCGCTTTTCATTCTGTGGCCGACTGGCCTCCTCGCGGACGCGCTGCACCAGCTCGGCTTCATCATTCCAGCCAATCCAGCCGGCAACTTCGCGGGCATACTCATCGCGCAACGCCGCGTCCTTGAGCTGGGCCAGGACAGGCACCACTCGGCGCAGCCCGGAGACCCTGCCATTAGCGGTGGTCAGGTCATAGTCGGCCAGAAGTGTGCGGAGGACAAATTCGATCAATGGCCGTCGTGAAGCAACGAGATCGCGGACTGCGGCCTCGCCCTTCTTCTGGCGCAGATCACACGGATCCATGCCGTCCGGCGCGACCGCGACGTAGGACTGGCCGGTGAAGTTCTGCTCCCCCTCGAAGGCGCGCATGGCGGCCTTTTGCCCTGCCTCGTCGCCGTCGAAGGTGTAGATGAGTTCGCCGCGGAAGAAGTTGTCGTCGAGCATGAGACGACGCAGCAGCTGGAGGTGCTCCTCGCCGAAAGCGGTGCCACAGGACGCGACGGCTGTGGTCACGCCCGAGGCGTGCATGGCCATGACGTCGGTGTAGCCCTCCACGATTACAGCCTGATGACCAGCGGCAATATCCTTCTTTGCCAGATCCAGGCCGAAGAGGACCTTGGACTTCTTGTACAGCATGGTCTCGGGCGTGTTCATGTACTTGCCCAGATTGTCATCGTCGAAAAGCTTGCGGGCACCAAAGCCGATGACATCGCCGGACATATTGCGGATCGGCCACATGAGACGACGGTGAAAACGATCGATCGGCCCCATGCGCCCCATCTTGGAAAGACCCGCCTTGTCCAACTCCTCGAAGCTAAAGCCCAGGCGCTGCAGGTGCTTGGTTAGAGTGTCCCAGCCGGCCGGCGAGTAGCCACAGCCGAACTGGGCCGCGTGCTCGGCGGTGAAGCCGCGGTTTTCCAGAAACTCGCGCGCGGGCGCTGCCGCTGGAGTGGAGAACTGTTCGCGGTAGAACTTCTGTGCCTCGCGGTTTGCGGCGATGAGACGCTGGCGAGTTCCCGGTTCCTCGCGACGGCCCGTGCCGCCGCCCTCATAGTTAATGTGGAAGCCAATTTTCTCCGCACAGGCTTCGACAGCCTCCGGGAAAGACAGGTGTTCCATCTCCATGAGGAAGCTGAATACATCACCGCCCTTGCCGGTGGAAAAGCAGTGGTAGTAGCCATGATTGGGGCGTACGTGGAACGACGGCGTGCGCTCGTCTTTAAAAGGCGAAAGCCCTTTCAGAGAATCCGCGCCAGCCGGTTTGAGGTTCACGTATTCTGCAACGATCTCCTCAATCGGAGTCCGTTCGCGGATTGCCGCGATATCGGAGTCCGGAATTCTTCCCCTAGCCATGAAAATAACCTTACCCAAACCGTCCAATCGACTCCGCCGTAGAGGTTTCGCATGCCGACGAGCCGCCCGCGCCCAACCCAAAAACGTGCCGGCGGTGACAGATATGGAAAGATACTAGCCATGGCTGAGTGGAAGAAGATTGCGAGCGGCGTAGGCGCTGCCGCCCTGGTGCTGGCTGGTAGTTATTTCGGGCTCGATGGCGGAGATCAGAACGCATCGGGGTCGGAGGACTCACAGGGGTCGCAGGATTCCGCTGCCTCTAGCGCGAAACCAGGCCCTAAACCTGGCCCCAACTCGGGCAGCAACAAGGCTGGCACAAAGGGTGCCACCTGCGCAGTAGATACCCTGCCGCAGGAGGCCGACGATGTTATCGACCGCATCCTGACCGACCAGGACCACATCTATTCGCAGCACGACGGCAAGCACTTCGGCAACTACGAGGGACGCCTGCCGAAGGAGCGCGGTGACTACTACCGCGAATACACCGTGACCACCCCGGGCAATTCCAGCCGCGGTGCACGCCGCATCGTTGTCGGCGGCGGTTCCGAAAACGATCCGGATGTCTGGTACTACACCGACGACCACTACGAGAGCTTCTGCGAAATTCCTGACGCGGAGGACTGAGCCAAAGTATTACTGCGGAATCAGCGCTACCCGATAAAACCGAGTTGATTTTCGCTCCGGGCAACAAGAACGATGCCAATTATTGCTGCCACCCACAAAACAGTGACCTTTGTTTCATATTCCAACCGGGGGATAACGTTCACTACCCGGTTGTAGACCTTATCTCCGAAGGCCGCGAAGAGCACTCCAACGATGACTGCGGGCGAAATCATCACTACACAGTAGAGCGCGAGGATAAGCAGTTGCACTGCGAAAGGCACTGCCATCGATTCAATGATTCCGATTGCCGCCAAGTACGGCAACATCGTACCGACCTCGACAACTGCTGCTGCTAAGGCTAAACCCACCATCGCGGGGAGGCCGGCAGAACCTTTCTTAGTGTCCTCCGACCGAGATTCAATTACCTCTTCGACGGTCCGTTTCTTGGGATTCGGTGCCAGGATTCCGTAAGCAGCTAACAAAATACCCAACACCATCATCACCCAACTGAACCAAGTGTTGGATGCAATGCCCGAGACTGCGTCTAAAGCCTGACGCAGGCCGAAAAAGAGCGCGATGCCAACCGCAAAGTAGGACAAGACAATTATCCCTAAATAAGTAACGTATTCGGCACCCCTCATCCTCCGCCAGACGATGAGCAGCACTACTGGAATCAGCAGGGTTCCAGCACTGAGACTGTCAAGAAGCGCAAGCCCCACAAGAACAAGATAGTCCATCTCCATCACTCCCTCGTACATTCGTATAGTAAACTATCATACAGTCGTACGGGAAGTGGCGCGAATGAAACCCCAAAGGAGTTTTAGGATATGAGCATGATGTCACCTCAAGAAAAAGCCATTTCCGATGCAGCAATCAAAGTAATTGTTAACCAGGGGTTCGACGTTGTCAGCGTTCGAAAAGTGGCTCAACAGGCGGGCGTAGCCCCTGGAACAGTGCAGTATTTTATGGGCACGAAAGACGAACTACTCAGCAGGGCACTTCTGCGCTCGGCAGCACGACAGCATGAAAGAGTCTCGTCGTTACGCTTTCAATCGAATACCTCGCCGCTAGAACAGCTCCACCGCTCCCTGCTCGAACTACTCCCCATCGGCCCAATACAGCGCGAAGACGCAGCACTGTGGGTTATCCTCGGTGCCGCTGCATCAACACGCAAAGTTCTGGCCCAGGAGTACCAGAACGAACTCAGTAGATTCCAGGACCATCTCATTTCAGCACTGTCCGCCGCAGACGTCCCTGGAGATATAGCTCAGACGGCCCGGCTCATCACAGCTATCGTAAATGGACTAGCCCTCGATTACATGCATGCGAAGCCCGACGCAGAGACTACGAAGGCGCTTTCCGATGACCTCAGTAGTAGCCTTCAGCGGATACTTCAAAAATAGTAATCGCTGACAGCACTACCCCCACGCCGCAGCCACACCAGCAATCTGGCGATCAAGCCGCTCTACACGCGATTCCGTCATCGACGCTAGCTGATCAACGATAACCCGCAGCCGCGCTTGGTCACTCTCCGCCCGGGAATAGAGCCACTGGAACATCGGATCAAGCGTCCCTGGAGCACCTTCCTGCAGATACTCGGCCACCCGGAAAAGACGATCGCGTTCACGCTCCTGACGGCGAATATGACGCGGAAGATCCATCACATACAGCACGGCGATGGTCTTCAGCATGGTGACCTCCGCCAGAATCGAGCTGGGCACGGCGAGGTCCGCGTCGTAACGCCCGAGCGGAAGCGTCGACCCGGAGGCAGCACGCGTACCCGCGACGGAAGCCGTGACGAAACGGCCGACCAGCTCCGAGGTCATCCGTTTCAGCGCGACCAGCGAGCGCAGCGAACCATCATAGGACGCCGCAGCTGATACCACCGGCAAGCTGGCAAGACGCCCGGCAGCCTCGACGAGCTCCGCTGGATCGCCACCAAATGCGGCAGCACCCTTGTCAGCGAGCGCGGCCAGTTCCACCGTGTCCCACAGAACACCCAGGTCAACGCGGCCAGAGACGATGCCATCCTCGACATCGTGGACGGAATAGGCGACATCGTCAGACCAGTCCATGATCTGCGCCTCAAGACACTGCTTGCCGTGCGGAACGCCCTGGCGAATCCACTGCAGGATCGCAGCATCTTCCTGGTAGGCGCCGTACTTGTGGCGGAGCTGACCATCGGGACCGATCGGTGTCCACGGGTACTTACAAGCCGCATCGAGCGCCGCCCGAGTGAGATTGAGTCCACAGGGCTCACCTGTACCATCGAGCACCTTCGGCTCGAGGCGAGTGAGAATACGCAGCGTCTGCGCGTTGCCCTCGAACCCGCCGCAACCAGCGGCAATCTCGTTGAGGGCACGCTCGCCGTTGTGGCCATACGGCGGATGCCCGATGTCATGGGTCAGGCCGGCCAGCTCTGCGAGATCCTCATCTGCACCCAACTCGCTGGCGATTCCGCGGGAAATCTGCGCGACCTCCAGCGAGTGAGTCAGGCGCGTGCGCGGAGTATCACCCTCCCCTGGCCCCACAACCTGGGTTTTGTCAGCCAGCCTGCGCAGCGCTGCGGAGTGCAGGACGCGGGCGCGATCTCGTGCAAACGCTGCCCGGTGGGTTTCCAAGGACTGCACCCCGGGCAGCAATGACTGCTTCGGAGACTCCTCGACAATACGAGCGAGTTCAAAAGATGAATACGAAAATTTACCGGCCACGTGATTATTGTTACGTATCCTTGTAGATATGTCTGACAGGAATCGCGTGTTTCGCCCCCTTTACCTTGCCGCATCGGGTGCTTTTCTCGGCCTGAGCATGCCGCTAATTACTGCCGCACTACCGGCACAGCCACCGGTTCACGCACCTGCTTCGCTGCTGGCACTCGCGCCGTCAGCATCCCTGGCGCACGCCGAGGCACCGGCGGATGTGTCGGGCGAGGTGGCTGATCTCGCAGGTGTGCTGAGCGGCGGCGATGAAGCTCGTCTGAAGGAGCAGATTCAGCA
The DNA here is from genome assembly GCF_001809065.1 of Corynebacterium sp. HMSC055G02. NCBI lineage: Bacteria > Bacillati > Actinomycetota > Actinomycetes > Mycobacteriales > Corynebacteriaceae > Corynebacterium > Corynebacterium sp. HMSC055G02. Next base: position 7,842 of record NZ_KV795675.1, read on the forward strand.
GCTCAAGACAGAGAAGCGACTCCTGTTCTCGGTGTTTTACATCAAGAGCTTCGACGGCATTCAGGGCGAACAGTGGGCGCAGCAGGCCTGGGAGCACCTCGGAGCTGCCGACAACCGCGGTGTCCTGGTCGTCGCCGTGGAAGACCGAAACCTCGGCGCTTTCGTCGGAGACTCCTTCCCCCGCAACGCGGAGGCCATCAACAGAGCAGCTCAAGGGCAGTTGTTAGAGGATGACAACTGGGCAGCTGCGGGTGAAGCTGCCATCGCCGAGGCAGGCGGTGGCAGCGGCTCCGCCGGTGGGTGGGCACTCGGCGCCGGCCTCGGTGGTGCCGCCGTTGTCGGTGGCGCCACCTGGGCCGTGGGCCGCCGCAATAAGAAGAAGCGCGATGAGGAGGAGATCGCTCGTGGCCGCAACATCGACCCCAAGGATGTCTCTTCGCTGGACTCGCTGAGCACCAGCTCGCTCGATGTTCTTGCGCACGATGAGATTGTCAGTACCGATGAGTCCATTCGCAAAGCCCGCACCGAGCTCGACCTCGCCCGCGCTGAGTTCGGCACCGAACGCATCCGCAGCTTCGACAACGCACTGAAGCACTCTCAGTCCACGCTCGAGCGTGCGTTTGCACTTCGCCAACAGCTTGACGACGGCTCCGTGTCCGACGAAATCGAGCGCCGCAGTGTCCTGCTGGAGATTATCTCCACCTGTGGTGTTGCGGATGACCAGCTCGACGGCGAGGCCGCAAACTTCCAGAAACTCCGCCAGGAGTTGATGAATGCTGAAGCGACGATTTCGAAGCTCACTCAGCGAAGTGTCGAGCTGCGTTCACGTATGCCGCGTGCCGGCGAAATTCTCGATGGTCTGCGCGCACGTTACGAAGAGCAGATGCTCAGCTCTGTGACCGACAATATCGACATGGCCACGGAGCACCTGAATCAGGCTGACCAGTCAATGTCTGAGGCCCGCCGCATCGCGGACCTACCTGCCGGTGAGCAAGGTGGTCTGATTGATGCGCTGTCGGCCACCGACTTTGCGCTCACACAGGCAGAGAGTCTTCTGGAGGCCATTGAACACGCCGATAGCGATATTCACGCTGCAGTCGCTGGACTGGCTTCCCTTATCGCCGAGGTCCGCGGTGAAATCGATGAGGCCTCGCACCTGATGTCGGCACCGCAAGGCGCCAACATCAACCGCGAGCGTCTCAATGCGGCCATCGAAGCAGGCCGTGAAGCACTCGGTGTGGCAGCCAATAAGTCCGAAGTGGATCCACTGAGTTCCTGGACCGCACTGACCGATGCCGATGAGCTACTCGACGAAGCCCTCGACTCCGCTCGAGACAAGGCCGCATCGTTCGCCCGCGCTACCGCTACTTTGCAGCACAGCATGCAGGATGCCGACAATCACATTCGCGCCGCGGCTGACTTAATTGCTACCCGCCGCCGTGTGGTTGGTGCTGAGGCTCGCACTCGCCTCGCGGAGGCGCAGCGTGCTTACGGCTCTGCTCAGGGCTTGGCCAACGACGATCCGCGAAAGGCTTTGGCCTACGCACGTCGTGCGCGCAAGCTCGCGGCTGAGGCCGCTGACTTGGCCCGCCGTGACATCCGCCGCTACCAGGATCAGCGCCGCGGTGGCGGCAGCAACGGTTCGATGGTCGCCGGCATGGTGCTAGGCAGCATGCTCAGCAACAACAGCGGCTTTGGTGGCAGTATCGGCGGATTCGGCGGTTTCGGCGGGGGTTCGAGCCGACCAGGCGGCTCCGGCAGCACAATGGGCTTCTAGATTCCCGCCTAAATTCGCATCTGGCGTGGTCCATCCACAGACCACGTCGCCAGAGAGGCGGCAATCAGCCAGTCTTCGAAACTCCCCCGGAAGTCTCCTTTCTGGGCATAGACACCAAATACCCCTCGGCCTAGGCTGTCCTCTCTGACGATTCGGGCGAGCTCATAGCCTGGCCGTTCGATGTCGAAGACCGTGCGAATTCCCCGTCCTTCTCTGTTTAGGACAAAAGAATCCCCCTCATCCGGATTCGTCATCACTAGCGCGTTCGTGCTAAAAAAGCGGGCTTTCACCTGCCAGCCACGCCCTTGTGGCGAGGTGATCCAGAAAGCACTAAAGACCCCGTCCTGACAGCTCCAGCCGTCGGACAGGGTCTTTTGGTTCTCGTCGTAAACGACGCTGTCTGCAATAGTTGCTACACGATCCACACCCAAATCATATAGGCAATCAGCAAGAGCAAGCAGACAGTGAGAATCCAGGTAGAGGAAACCATGCGGGACTCCAGCACTCGACGAGCACTGTAGACCAGGAAGATCTTCTCCTCTTCCGGCAGCGCACGGCCCTCATCGGTGTCGAACTGCACCTCTGCGTGGCGCACGCCACGGGACGCACCGGTAAACTGGCCCCACTTCTCGCCGGTCTTCGCATTCTCGATGACGTAGTTCGTCGATCCCTCGCACACCAGCTTGCCTTCAGGACGAACCGGCCCAAAGGTCACTGAAAGCTGCTTGGCTCGCGAAATCTTGTCACGGTCAGCAGCAACGGTCGAGAACACGCGGCCGTCGGGAAGCGTGGCGGAAACACGGTGATTAGCAGAGGCGTCAATGACCCACTCCCCTTCCGGGGTGTTGAGGCGATCGCCCTGCTCATCACGGATGTACGTGCCGACTTCGGTGCTTTCCTTCAGAATCGGCCAGGTTTGCTCGGATTTTTCCCGAGAGCCGTCGCCGAGACTATAGGATTCCCAAAAAACTTCTTCGGCCATTAGCAGCCCACCAGGCGAGCTGCGAGGTAGCCTTCCAGCTCGTCAATCTTGACGCGCTCCTGCTCCATGGTGTCGCGGTCACGGACGGTCACAGCGTTGTCCTCGAGAGTATCGAAGTCAACGGTGACACAGAACGGAGTACCGATCTCATCCTGGCGACGGTAACGACGGCCGATAGCACCGGAGGTGTCGTAATCGACGGCCCAGTACTGGCGCAGCTTGTCCGCGACAGCCTCAGCGGTCGGAGTCAGGGTGTCCTTCTTCGACAGCGGCAGAACAGCAACCTTAACCGGCGACAGACGCGGGTCTAGCTTCAGCACGGTACGGGTGTCGGTGCCGCCCTTTGCGTTCGGCACCTCTTCCTCGGTGTAGGCATCACACAGGAAGGCCATCAAGGCGCGGGTCAGACCGAAGGACGGCTCAATGACGTACGGAACGTACTTTTCGCCGGTGACCTGGTCGTGGTAACGCAGGTCTTCCTTGGAGTGCTCGATGTGGCAGCCGAGGTCGTAGTCCGTACGGTTGGCGACACCCATCAGCTCGCCCCACTCGTTGCCCTGGAAGTGGAAGCGGTACTCGAAGTCAATCGTGCGTGCAGAGTAGTGAGCGCGCTCGTCCTTCGGAACGTCGAACTGACGCATGTTCTCCGGGTTAACGCCCAGGTCAATGAACCAGTTCCAGCAGGCGTCGACCCACTCATCGAACTTCTCTTCCGCCTGGTCCGGTGCGACGAAGTACTCGATCTCCATCTGTTCGAACTCGCGGGTACGGAAGATGAAGTTACCCGGGGTGATCTCGTTGCGGAATGCCTTACCGGTCTGGCCGATACCGAACGGTGGCTTCAGGCGAGCCGTGGTCATAACGTTCTTGAAGTTGACGAAGATACCCTGAGCGGTCTCCGGGCGCATGTAGTGCAGGCCCTGCTCATTGTCGACCGGGCCGAGGAAGGTCTTCATCAGACCGGAGAACATCTGCGGCTCGGTCCAGTTGCCCGGCTGACCGGTCTCCGGGTCCGGAACGTCTGCCAAACCATTGGCCGGCGGGTGACCGTGCTTGGCCTCGTAGGCCTCCAGCAGGTGGTCAGCGCGGTAGCGCTTGTGGGTGTGCAGGGACTCCACCAGCGGGTCGGTGAAGGTAGCGACGTGGCCGGAAGCTTCCCAGACCTGGCGCGGCAGGATAATGGAGGAATCCAGGCCGACGACATCCTTACGGCCGGTGACGAAGGTCTTCCACCACTGGCGCTTGATGTTTTCCTTCAGCTCCACACCCAGGGGACCGTAATCCCATGCCGAGCGGGTACCGCCGTAAATTTCACCACACGGGTAAACGAACCCCCTGCGCTTACACAGGTTGGCGACGGTATCGACAACTGACTTAGGTGCCACGGTCTAGACCACTCCTTATAAATGGCTTCGCATCGCACACCACACGCCTTTTCCGGGCACACAATTCAGCCCGTTCCGTGCGGCGAACGACATAATGAAAAGCAAAATGTACTGACCCCAACAGGCCAGTTAAAAGTTCCCCTATACTCTAGCGCATCTTGTCCAACCGATACCGGGTAGTGTCGGTTACATGGCTGGCGAAGATATGCACGAAGTTAGTTCTGGCGAAAACCCACGTGGTACGGGCTCCCCCGCTAGCACCGGGGCACACGCCTCCGCGCGGCCGGCCGCAACCCGCATCGGCCAGCGCAGTACTCGCCAACGCCGCGCCGTCGTGTCGATTATGAGTGAGGCCCCTAATTTTCGCTCCGCTGCTGACATTCATAAGTCGCTGACGGAACGTGGGGACAAGGTCGGCTTGACGACGGTCTATCGGACGCTCCAGTCCCTTGCAGAAATGGACATTGTCGATGTTCTGCACAATGCCTCCGGAGAGGCTCTCTACCGGCTGTGCGGTGACCACCACCATCATCACCTGGTCTGCACCGATTGCGGCAGCACCGTTGAAGTCGCTGGCGGACCAGTCGAGCAGTGGGCTCACAGCCTTGCGGAGGAGCACGGTTTTAATCTGACCGGGCACACTGCTGAGGTCTTCGGCCTGTGCAGGGACTGCCAGAAGAAGTAGCCTGGGCTCCCCCCCCCAAAAAAAATACCGGCTCTAGGCCTTGCCGAACCTACGGTCGCGCTTGGCGTACTCCACCACTGCGGCGCGCATGTCATCCCGACCGAAATCCGGGAAAAGCTTGTCCTGATAGACCATCTCCGCATAGGCGGACTGCCAGATTAAGAAGTTGGACGTGCGCTGCTCGCCCGATGGACGCAGGAACAGATCAACATCCGGCATAGTCGGCTCATCCAGGAACTGTGCGAAAGTTTTCTCGGTCAAGTCATATTCGCTGAGCTCCCCCGCTGCTGCCTGACGAGCAATCTCTCTAGCAGCATCAACAATTTCAGCGCGACCACCGTAGTTGACGCACATATACAGAGTTAGCGCGTCATTGTCCTTCGTCTGCTCCTCGGCAATCTCAAGTTCCTTAATCACCGAGCGCCACAGTCGCGGACGACGCCCTGCCCAACGCACGCGAACGTTCTTCGAATCCAGCTCATCACGACGTCGACGCAGCACATCGCGATTAAAGCCCATGAGGAATCGGACCTCATCGACCGAACGACGCCAATTCTCAGTGGAAAATGCGTAGGCCGACAGGTGCTTGACGCCCATCTCCAAACAAGCATCGACGCACTCCATCAGCACGGCCTCGCCACGCTTGTGCCCTTCGGTGCGTTTGAGCCCACGCTGTTCGGCCCATCTACCATTGCCGTCCATCACGAGCGCGATGTGATTGGGCACGAATTGCTGCGGTACAGGAGGATTCAACACGCTTCCTATTGTGCCCCACCGCTACTGTTTACTGCCAAAAAGCATCCACATGTTCCAGCGCCGGCACCCGGCGGCCCAGGTAGTACTGCAGGTACTTCGCCGTTAGGGTACGCGCCGTCGCCATCCGTCCCTCGAATTCGCTTGACGACGTATCGATGCCCGCCCATTGCTCATGAGCAAGCTGCCACATCAGATGCAGAACCTCGGTCGGCGGAGTATCTGCACCCGGTGGCCTGCAGTTGGTGCACACTGCTCCACCTAATGCGGGAGAAAACGCATGATGAGGCCCGGCTTTGCCGCAGCCTGCGCATTCAAAGAGGCTTGGCTGCCAACCTGCCTGCGCCATTGCTCGCAGGATGTAGGAGGTCAGCAACAAATCGGGGCGATGGCGACCGGCCGCAACGTCGTCGAGCGATTGGGTGGTGAGATCCCACAATTCGGGAGCCGGCACTTGCTCCTCGCCGACAATGCGTTCGGCGACGTCCAGGACTGCACACGCACAGGTGTAGCGCGCATAGTCGTCGACAAGCGGTGCTGCCCACGTGCGCACGGTATCTGCGCCTGCGATAGTGGACAGTCCTCGGCGTGGGTAGATGTTGACATCCACGTCGACGAATGGTGAGAGGCGGGAGCCGAAGCGGCTCTTCGCGCGGCGCACGCCTTTGGCGACACCGCGGACTAGGCCGTGGTCGCGGGTGAAAAGGACGATGATGCGGTCGGCTTCGCCGAGGTCGTAGCGGCGTACGACCAGCGCACGGTCGCGATACGGCTCGACCAACTTTTTAGAATCCCAACTTGCCCAGCTGCTTCGGGTCCGACTGCCAGTCCTTCAGCACCTTCACGCGCAGGTCGAGGTAAACATTCTGACCGAGCAGCGCAATGAGTTCCTTACGAGCCTTGTGAATGGTGGTGCCCATGCGTCGACCGTCGCGCCCCATGAGGATGGACTTCTGCCCCGAACGCTCGACATAGATAACGGCGTGGACATCCAGGACGCCTTCGCGATCCTGGTTCGGCAGCACCTCATCAATCTGGACTGCCACGGAGTGCGGCAACTCATCGCGCAGACCGCCGAGGGCCGCCTCGCGAATGAGCTCCGCCATCCGGGTGTGCAGATCCTCATCGGTGATGTGCCCCTTCGGGTACAGGCGCGGTCCCTCCGGCAACTGGGAAGCCATGACATCAATCAGCGTGTTGATGTTCTCGCCGGACTTCGACGAAAGTGGCACCAGCTCGGCATCCGGACCGAGCAACTCCTGCAGCTCGATCAGGCGCTCAATAATGGTGTCGCGCGAGACCTTATCCACCTTGGACACAATGCCCATGATGTTCTTGCAACCTTTGGAGACGTTCTCGTAAATCCAGCGGTCACCGGGGCCAATTTTCTCGTCGGCAGGCACGACCATCGCGACCAAGTCCACATCGGAGTAGGTCTCCTGAACCATGTCATTCAGGCGCTCACCGAGCAGCGTGCGTGGCTTGTGCAGACCTGGCGTATCCACGACAACAATCTGACAGTTCTCGCGGTGGACTACACCTCGGACTGGATGACGCGTGGTTTCCGGCTGGTTAGCGGTAATAGCGATCTTCTCGCCCACCAGGGAATTGGTCAGCGTGGACTTACCGGTATTCGGACGCCCCACAATGGAAACGAACCCAGAGCGAAAGCCCTCCGGCGCGCTGTAATCATCAGCATCTCCGCCAAGTCCAGCATTGGCCAGCATGTCATCAAGATTGCCCATCAGTATCTTCTTCCTCGGAGTAAAACTCCGCAGTCGGCTCCACCACCACAGTGCGTACTCGCATACGACCACGACGGTCACGCGAGCCCTCGGCGGTAAACTTCAGTCCTGCATATTCTACGTACGAACCGGGCAGTGGCACACGTCCAAGCTCATATGCCAACAGACCGGAGACCGTATCCACCTCATCGGTGACCTCGTCATCGAAGACGAGTTGGCGCCCGTGGGCTTCGTCGTAAAGCTCTATGAGCTCGCCCAAGCTGAGGCGCGCCTGCACGCGGTAGGAGGCATCCCCCAGTGGTTCGATGGGGGCCTGCTCGGCCTCGTCGTATTCGTCGGCGATCTCACCGACAATCTCCTCGAGGATGTCCTCAATAGAGATAAGGCCGGCGACCGATCCGTATTCATCGATGAGGATGGCGATGTGATTGCGGGTGCGCTGCATTTCATCGAGCAGGTCATCCAGTGGCTTGGAATCGGGCACAAAAACGCAGTCACGCATGACCTCGGAGACGCGAACACCGCGGCCGCCATCAGTACGCGAGTACGTCTGCTGGACAATGTCCTTCAAGTAAATGACGCCGACGATGTCCTCAACGCTCTCGCCAATCACCGGCAGTCGCGAGTGACCCGACTTCACGCATAGGGCCACTGCCTGACCACAGTGCTTATCCGCCTCAATCCACACCATCTCTGGGCGCGGAACCATAACAACGCGTGCCGACGTTTCCGCGAGATCGAACACAGACTGAATCATGCGGCGCTCATCGTGCTCCACAATGCCGCGCTCCTGGGCGATATCGACCATCTCGCGCAACTCGACTTCAGTGGCGAACGGGCCATCGCGGAAGCCACCACCAGGGGTGATGATGTTGCCGAACCAAATCAGCAACTTTTCCAGTGGCCCCAACACCTTGGCCATAAAACTCAGAACGACCGCGGTGGCGAGGGAAATCGAGTACGGATTCTTCCGACCCATCGTGCGGGAAAACACCCCGAGGACCAGGAAGGTGAACAGAGCCAACAACACCACTGCAGCCACAATGGCCCAGCGCTCCGGCTCGAAAAGCTTAAGACAAACTGCCGCAAGCGTCACTGCACCGATTGACTCGCACAGCGTCCGCAAAATCACCAGCACATTGACGTGCCGAGCGCGATTTTCTACGACCTTGAGAAGCGCATTAGCACCCGCGACCTCGTCACGCTGCAGCTCTGCCACGCGCGCACGGGAAATGCCTGCGACCGCAGTTTCGACTGTGTTAAGTCCGCCAGCGCAGATCATCGCCACAACGGCGACAATTATCAAAGTGATCATCGCTCGTTAGAACGCTCCGGGAACGCATTGGGGTTAATTGGTTTTTCGGAAAAGCTCACGCCACGACGATCGATGTCGTCGTACCAATCCGCCAACAGGCCATTCTGCAGGGAGAACATCTGGCGCTCTTCCTCCGCCGTGACATGGTCATAACCCAACAGGTGCAGTACGCCGTGCACGGTGAGCAGAACCAACTCGTGGCTCAGCGGATGACCTGCACGCTCCGCCTGCCCCGCGGCAAACTCGGGGCACAACACGATGTCGCCAAGCATGGCAGGTCCTGGGCTGGCAGCATCGGGGCGACCAGAGCCGGGAGTGAGCTCATCCATCGGGAAGCTCATCACATCCGTCGGCCCCGGCAGGTCCAGCCAGCGCACGTGGAGATCTTCAATCGTCTTCAAGTCGACAATGTGAATGCTCAGCTCAGCTGCCGGATGCACGTCCAGGCGACCCAACGCATAACGGGCAACGTCGATAAGCGATTCTTCATTGACGCCCTGACCGGACTCGTTGAAAACTTCAATGCTCATGTAATTTCAGCGTCCTTTATCGCTTGGTGGCGGACTGTCGCTTGGGTGAGGACTCGGCGCCCTGCGCAATGCCCTCGTTATAGGCATCGTAGTCATCGTAGGCCTCGACAATTGCGGTGACCAAGGGGTTTCGCACCACATCGGCCGCGGCCAACGCCGGAAACGCGATTCCCGGCACGCCACGCAACACCTCACGGGCAACTGCCAGACCGGACTTCTGCCCACGGGGCAGGTCAACCTGGCTGGCATCACCTGTGATGACCATCTTCGATCCGAAGCCCAAACGCGTGAGGAACATCTTCATCTGTGCTGGAGTGGTGTTCTGCGCCTCATCGAGAATGATGAACGCATTGTTCAAGGTGCGACCACGCATATAAGCCAGTGGTGCAACCTCCACTACCCCGGTTTCCATCAGCTTTGGAATTAGCTCCGGTTCAAGCATCTCGCGCATCGCATCGTGCAGCGGGCGCAGGTAGGGGTCAATCTTCTCGTGCAAAGTACCCGGCAAAAAGCCCAGGTTCTCCCCGGCCTCCACCGCCGGACGAGTCAGAATAATGCGCTCAACCTGCTTATCCTTCAGTGCGGCAACAGCCTTTGCCATAGCCAGGAAGGTCTTGCCAGTACCGGCGGGGCCAATGCCGAACACAACGTTGAAGCGGTCGATGGCATCGACATAGTTCTTCTGCCCCTCGGTCTTCGGACGCACGGTCTTGCCGCGGTGCGTCACAATTCCGCCACCGAGCACCTCACTGGCGGACTTTTCACCGCGATCGACGATGCCCACCGCGTGCCGCACTGATTCCGGGGAGAGCTCATGGCCACGACGGGCCATTGCCTCAAGCTCCTTGAATGCGCGGACAGCCAAAGAGACATCCGCCGGCGCACCCTTGATTGTTACAACCCCGCCGCGGACATGAATATCCGCTGCCAGTAGGGATTCCAGCAGACGGAGATTCTGATCCGCGTGACCGACCACAATCGGCGCGAGATTATCATCGAGCTCGACGACGGCCGTGGTACGAGCAGTTACTGAATATTTTGTCATTATGCGTCTATCCTACTGACCACTCTTGGGCGTGCCGCCCCACCGCTTCGTCAGCGGGCCCAGCGCACTGAGAGCAGCAGCTCCAGCCAGGGCGCTACGGAGAACCGTCGGGCCGAGCACCACCGAACTCGCGCCGGCGGCGCGGAAGGCCTCGAGTTCCTCGGGGCTGACTCCCCCTTCTGGGCCGACGATGAAAAGAACCTTGTCAGCGTTTGCTGTTTGTGCGGCGAAGTCCACGAATGGAGTTGTTTCCTCCTCGTGCAAAACTGCTGCCGCACCACCTGCTGACGTAGTTTCCCGGATGAGTTGCTCGATATCAGCGGAGCTATGCAGATCTGCAACCGGCGGAATCCATGCACGGCGAGACTGCTTCGCTGCCTCGCGTGCAGCCGACTGCCACTTTGCGCGCGCCTTGGTGACCTTTGCTGCACCCTGCCAACGGGCCACACAGTTCACTGCCGCCCACGGGATAATCTCGTCAACCCCAGCCTCGGTCATCAAGTCAACAGCGAGCTCGGCACGATCCGACTTCGGCAACGCCTGCACTACCGTGACGTGCGGCGTTGGACGTGCACGCTTCTCGGCAGCGATTACGCGGACGTGAACCTCGCGCGGGTCAACATGCATAAGCTGTGCCCGCACCACCATGTCCGCGCCATTGGCCAGGAGAATCTCCGAGCCTTCCTTCAACCTGCGAACGCTGATGTGCTTTGCCTCAGGCCCGAGGATCCGAATGATTTCCTCCGGGTGCGGCAGCTCGGCGAAATCACCGAGGAATACGGGCAAACTCATGCGTGCTTCACACTCACTGTGGGGCTATGGGGGGATGGCGTGTTCAACGGCGACGGAAACGGGAGAAGAATCCGTGTCGCTCGCTGGAATTAGCCACCTTGGCATCATCATCGCGGTGCTCGCGCAGCTTCTCCAGCAGCTCGCGGGACTTACGGTCCAGCTTCGTCGGCACCGTGACATCGACGTGTGCGACCACGTCGCCGTTGCCCTCGCCGCGCAGATGTGGCATACCCTTGCCCGACAGGCGAATCTGCTCTGCCGGCTGGGTGCCTGAATCAACCTTGATGGTCATTGGCTCGCCGAGCAGGTCGTCGACCTCAAACTCGGTACCAAGTGCGGCATCAGCCATGGGCACCTGCACGTTAAAGTGCAAATCATCGCCCTCACGCTCGAATACCGGGTGCGGGTCCATGGCAACTTCCACGTAGAGGTCACCCGCCGGGCCGCCGCCCGGGCCGACCTCGCCCTGCCCTGCCATGCGAATACGCATGCCATCAGAGATACCTGCCGGAACGTTGACCGTCAGATCACGGCGAGCACGGACGCGGCCATCGCCACCGCAGTTGTTACACGGATCGGGGATAATTTCGCCGGTGCCCTCACAAGTCGGGCACGGCCGCGAGGTCATCACATTGCCCAGGAAGGAACGCTGGACCTGCTGAATCTCGCCAGTACCATCACAGCTGGTACACATCTTCGGCTTGGACTTGGACTTCGAGCCAGTTCCCTCGCACTGCTCACACAGCACCGCGGTGTCCACCGTGATGGGCTTGCGGACACCGGTGAATGCCTCATCGAGGCCCAGCGAAATACGCAGCAGCGCATCTGCACCTGGCTGCACACGCGAGCGGCGCTGGCGGGTACCACCGGCACCGCCGAAGAATGCCTCGAAGATATCGCCGACTCCGCCGCCACCGAAACCGCCGAAGCCACCGCCTGGCATACCGCCCTGCGGATTGAGAGGATCTCCTCCCATATCCACAATCCGGCGCTTTTCAGGATCCAGCAGGACCTCGTTCGCCTCAGAGGCCTCACGGAACTTCTCCGCAGCTTCTTCATCACCCGGATTACGGTCTGGGTGGTACTTGAGCGCCAGCTTTCGGTACGCCTTTTTAATCTCAGCGTCCGTAGCGTCCTTCTCCACTCCGAGGATGCCGTAATAGTCGCGTGCCAACTTTAGCTACTTCCTTTCAATACCCGGCCAACGTACTGTGCAACAGCAGCAACCGAGGAAATTGTTTCCGGATAATCCATAAATGTGGGGCCAACTACGCCCATGCCACCCAAAATTTCGGTGCCGGTGCCATAGCCGGTTGAAACAACTGAGGTAGCGCGCAGCTCCTCGTCCTCGTTTTCCTCACCGATAGAAACGCGAACGTGGTGCAAATCCTGCGCGGCCGACAGCAGTTTCAGCACGACCACCTGTTCTTCGAGAGCTTCAAGAACCATGGGCAACGTAGAAGGTAAGCGACCGGCCATATTACCACGGGTCAAATTCGACGCTCCGGCCAGGATGAGTCTGTCATTCGGCTTCTCAATCAACGACTCCACCAGCACCGTCGAGCAGCGAATAAGCACATCCCGCAAATCACGCGGGGCGTTAGCCGCAAGATCGGAGATCGCAATCGACGCGTCGGCAAGCGTGTGCCCCGACATTGCGCGGTTGAAATGCTCACGCAAGAGCGGCACGAGATCGGGATCCATCGGTGCTGGCAGCTCAACATTGCGCTGCTCCACGCGCCCGGTGTCAGTGATGACTACCAGCAACAATCGCGCGTCGGCGAGCTGTACGACCTCGCAGTGCCGGACGCGGGAGACCTCCAGCGTCGGCACCTGCACCACTGCAACCTGGCGGGTTAGCTGAGCCAGCAGCTGCACACTGCGACGCAGAACGTCCTCCAAATCGACGCCGCCTTCGAGGAACTCGAGGATAGCTCGGCGCTCGGCCCGGGACAGCGGCTTAATCTGCGAAAGATTGTCCACAAAAAGGCGGTAGCCCTTCTCAGTCGGGATACGCCCGGACGATGCATGTTCCTGCTGGATATAACCTTCAGCCTCCAGCACCGCCATGTCATTTCTGATGGTCGCCGAGGACACACCCAGATTGTGGCGCTCCACCAGAGCCTTCGAGCCAACGGGCTCCTGGGAAGCTACGTAATCCGAGACAATTGCCCGAAGAACTTCCTGCCTGCGCTTATCCGTCTGAGATGACATGCAGATAGTTTAACTAAGGATGTCAACAATTATGGCGTCGGCCAGCAAACGACCGCGATTGGTCAGCTGAATCCGCTGGCCGCCATCGACGGAAACAAACTCCACCATGCCCGCTTCCGCTTGCCGACGTGCCTTGCCCAGCTCATCCTCACCGAGCAGATTGGCATCGATACCCTCGGCCAAGCGGAGGCCCAGCATAATCTTCTCAGTGTGCCGATCCTCGGCCGTTAGCCCTTCTGAATCCTTAATCGGCAATTCTCCGCCGGAAATGGTCGCCGCGTAGCGAGCCGGATGCTTGACGTTGTAAAACCTCGTGCCATCCAGGTGCGAATGTGCACCGGGGCCCGCACCCCACCAATTTCCATCGCGCCAGTAGAGCATATTGTGACGACATTGGCCGCCCGGTTTTGCCCAGTTGGACACCTCGTACCAGGAAAAACCGGCTTGACTCAGTGCGGCATCGATGCGCTCGTAGCGGTCGGCGAGATCGTCGTCGTCAGGCATCGGCAGCTCACCACGACGGACCTTACGCGCCATCGCGGTACCCGGCTCGACGATCAGTGAGTACGCCGAAACATGATCGACGTCCGTGGCCAGGACTGCCTCCAACGTCGTATCGAGGTTCGCCATCGACTCCCCTGGCGTGCCATAGATAACGTCGAGGTTGATGTGCTCAAAGCCGGCCGCGCGTGCCTCCGCCACTGCCGCCGCAGGACGCCCCGGCGTGTGCGTACGATCCAGAGTGGCCAGCACATGCGGCACAGCCGACTGCATGCCCAGACTCACCCGGGTAAACCCTGCCTCGGCCAAGCCTTCGAAAAACTCCGGGGAGGTCGACTCGGGATTCGACTCGGTGGTGACCTCGGCGTCGTCGGCAAGCCCAAAGCTGTTGCGCACACCGTCGAGCAGGCGACGAAGACCACTCGCCCCCAACATCGACGGCGTACCACCGCCGACGAATACGGTATCGGCGCCACGCGCTAGTTCGGGGTGCTTTACGACGGCCATCTCGAGCTCAGCCACGATGGCATCGAGGTAGTCTCCCTGCGTTGCGCCACTGCCCAGCTGACCTGGCGTGTACGTGTTGAAATCACAGTAGCCACAACGGGTGGCACAGAATGGGACGTGTAAGTAGACACCGAAGGAATCGGTGTGTGCGGAGGCTTCGCTCACGCATGCTCCTTGGCTCGACGTTGCTTGACGCGGCGGACAATTTCATCGATGCGGGCACGTTCCATCAGGAACTCCGGAGGCCTACGGCCGCGCAGCGCATTGGCAACTGCCGGATGAGTCTCGGGAACAGCAACACACCAAGCGGCGGCAGCGGACAGTGCACGGCGGCCAGACTGTGCGTAAAGCTGCGGAAGCACCACACTACCGAGCTTTTCCACGCCTCGGATGTTTTCGGCGGAAACCCAGTCGGCGAGTTCCTCCAGGTAAGAAGCCACGGCATCGGAGCGAGCAATCATTGCCTGCGTGACCGTAGGGACTGCAACCGGATGCTTCAAAGGAGCCGGAATGAGCGACAGTGACTGCACATCCGGCGACTTCGGTGCCGGATGTGGGTGTCGCCGCGGTGTCGAAGCGGAGGAAAGAGTACCGATGCGCCCCGAGCGAATGCCGGAGGTAAACGCTTGGCGTAGACCATCAAGCTCACCAATCAGAGGGCGGCAGTCCTCAACGGCCTCGTCGACGATGTCAGCGAGCTCGAGGACACATTCGTCCACCAGCTCACGATCTACATCAGCAACCGCCTGAGCAAGGTGCTCGATGTGTTCGGCAACTTCGTCACCAATGTCGTAGAGCTCTTGGGTCACTTCGCGCAGGCGTAGCCGAGCATCGAAGTGGTTAATCATTGCCCGCCCTCCCACGACATCTTCGGCGCCGGTGACATCATTGCAGTCTTCCGCTTTCGAATATCGACGAACATTGACGAATGCCGACTTTCGAAAACTGAAAACTCCTTAAAAATTTCTAGCGCCCCTCACCTTAATGGGGTGAGGGGCGCTAGCGCGGTAACAACACGCTGCCGTTTTCTATCGGCAGCGGGTAGACCGTGAATTAACGCTGGTAGAGAGCCTCAATGTCACGCGAGTAGTTGTCCATGACAATGTTGCGCTTGACCTTCATGGTCGGGGTCAGCTCGCCGCTTTCCTCGGTGAAGTCACTGTCCAGAATATGGAACTTCTTAATGGCCTCTGCGTGAGAAACCAGCTCGTTAGCGGAGTTGACGGCGTCCTGAATCTCGGCGCGCAAAACTGCGCTGGAGGCAGCGAGTTCACGGATCGAGGTGTGCTCGGGGACGGAGTGCTCAATCTTCCACTTCTCCAGTGCCTCCTCATCGAGAGTGACCAACACGGAGACGAACGGACGACCATCGCCGATGACGACTGCCTGGGACACCAGCGGGTGCGCACGCATGCGGTCTTCCATCGGGCCCGGCGCGACATTCTTACCACCAGCGGTGACAATGAGGTCCTTCTTGCGGCCGGTGATCTTCAGGTGGCCTTCTTCGGTCAGCTCACCGAGGTCACCAGTCTTAAACCATTCGCCGTCGATGAAGGCTTCCTTGGTTGCCTCTTCGTTCTTCCAGTAGCGGTCGAACACAACCGGACCACGGAGCAGAACTTCGCCGTCATCAGCGATAGCGGCGGAGCAACCACCGACCGGACGACCAACGGTACCAATAATCTGCTCGCTCGGGTTGTTCACGGTGACGGCAGCCGTGGACTCAGTCAGACCGTAGCCTTCGTAGACAGGCACACCGAGACCACGGAAGAAGTGCCCGAGGTCAGAGGACAGAGCCGAACCACCGGAAATGGTGTACTGCACGGCCTCACCCATAGCTGCGCGAATTTTCGAGAACAGCAGGCGATCGTAGAGCTGGCGACGCAGCTTCAAGACACGCGACGGACCTGCCGGAGTATCCAGCGCCTTGGAGTACTCGATGGCGGTGGCCTCAGCACGCTCGAACATGGCCAGACCGAATGCGCCCTTCTCCTTAGCGGAGGCGTAGGCGGAGTCACGAACCTTCTCGAACACGCGCGGCACACCGAGAATCATGTGCGGACGGGAACGCTGGAACTCCAGGGTGACGGTCTTGGTATCGGCCCAGTGAGACTGGGTAGCACCGGAAATCATCGAAGCCAGGGACACTGCGTGAGCCAACACGTGCGCCAACGGCAGGAAGGTCAGAATGCGGTTCCCCGGACGGGCAATCAGGCCAATCTCGTTGGTGAGGATGGCGCGGGCCTCCGCCAGCCAGTTGCTGTGCAGGAGCACGCAGCCCTTCGGACGACCAGTGGTACCGGAGGTGTAAATCACGGTTGCCAGGTCGTCGGCCTTGGTGTCCTTGATGCGGCGCTCGACCTCGTCGCCGTCAATGTCACGGCCTTCGTAGCTAATGGTGTCAGTAGCGGAAGCGTTAATCTCCAGTACACGACGCAGCTGAGACTCGCCCTCCGGGTTCTCGGTGCCCTTTTCGACCAGCAGAGGCTTCATGCGGTCGGTGTGCTCACGCGACTCGGTAAATGCGAAAACAGCACCGGAGTTTTCAATAATCCAACGAATCTGGCCAGACGAAGAAGAGCCGTAAATCGGGACAACAGCAGCGCCTGCCATCCAGATAGCGGTATTGATCAGGTTCCACTCGTAGCGAGTCTCACTGAGCAGCGCTACGCGGTCGCCCGGCTGAACACCGTTGGCAATTAGCCCCTTAGCGACGCCCTTTGCCTCGTCATAGAACTCCTGAGCAGTGACATTTACCCACTCAAAGTTCTTGGGGCGAGTGAAAAGCACCAGCTTCGGGCGCTTCTGCACCAGCTCCTGCAGCGAGGTAATAATCGTTTCGTCCTCGCCGATGACGTATTTCGCCTCGGTAGTATATTCACGCATCGAGTTACAAACCCCTACTTTCGGTAGTTCTGTCCGTCGTTGGTTTCGTTAGGAATCAACTTAGAACATCAAACCCTGCGCCGTTGTGATTTCAGTAAATATTTCGATAACGAAGTGATTTACCTTACTACTGGCAAAGTTTTTCTAAACTGGCATGATGGAAAGGGTGACACAGGCAGCTTCCAATCCTCCCCTTTCCTCTCCACTCGCCGACCTCGCTAAAGATGTCGGAGTTGGGGTTTCCTACTACTCCACCGAGGGCCAACTCGTGCACGTCTCTCGTGAGACAGTGCTAAAAACTCTCGCTGCTCTCGACATCGATCTGGGCCCAGATCCCAGCGATGCCGACATCAACGACGCCCGTCGTGAGTGGGCAGACACGCAGTGGTCTCGCCTTCTCCCGCCCGTGGTAGTTACCCGCCAGGGCATCTTCCACCGAGTTCTGGTTCACGTACCGCACGGCAGCAATGTCAGCGTGACTGTGAAACTGGAGGACGGCGCAGAATGGCCCTGCGCTCAGGTGCACCACTTGGTACCGCCACGCCAGGTCGGCGATGTGTTGATGGGTGAAGCCGCCTTCGCAATTCCAGAGGATCTGCCACTTGGTTGGCATCGCTTGCGCGCAGTCAACGATGACAACGTCGCTGAGTGCGATGTGGCCGTAACCCCCAACCGTCTCGCCACTGCCGACAAGTACGTGCAGAATCCTGCGCATGGTGTCATGGCACAGCTGTACTCGGTACGCTCCAGCCGCAGCTGGGGTATTGGCGATTTCGCTACCCTCGGCGACTTGGCACAGGTCAGTGCAGAGCACGCGGGCTCTGATTTCGTCCTCATCAATCCGTTGCACGCCGCAGAGCCACTGCCTCCGGTAGAAGACTCGCCGTACCTGCCCACCACGCGCCGCTATGTCAATCCGCTGTACGCGCGCCCAGAGCTTATCGACGAGTTCGGGTACCTGGACAAGGACGAGGCCGATGAAGCCCGTGCGCTAGCGAACTCTTTCCACCAGCTCAATCACAGCCCTGATGAGATTGACCGCAACCCCATCTACGCTGCAAAGCTCAAGGTATTGCGGGCAATTCACAAGATTCCCCTGTCCAGCGCACGCCAGGCGGAATTTGACCGTTGGCTGGAGGCCGAGGGCCGTGGCATATACGACTACGCGTCGTGGTGCACCGAGCGCGAGCTCGCGGATCGCGCTGCTGCCCGCGATGCTGCACGCGCTGCCACTTCCGATTCTGGTGCCGTAACCGAGAACGATATCGAGTTGGTTCCACCGTTGGGTAACCACGCCAGTGTCGAATCTCTGCGGGAGGAAATCTTCCAGTTCCACCTCTGGGTGCAGTGGATTCTCGATCAGCAGCTCGGCCAGGCACAAGAGGCAGCCCTGGATGCGGGTATGCGCATCGGCATCATGGCCGACCTTGCCGTCGGCGTGCACCCTGGCGGCGCGGATGCCGAGAACCTTGCGGATTGGCTCGCTCCTGCTATCTCTGTTGGCGCACCGCCAGACGGTTTTAACCAGCGCGGCCAAGACTGGTCGCAGCCGCCGTGGAACCCGCACAAGCTAGCCGAGGCCGGCTACCGCCCCTGGCGCGACATGCTGCGCACAATCCTTCGCCACGCAGGTGGCATTCGTGTTGACCACGTGCTGGGTATGTTCCGCCTCTGGGTCATGCCGCGGATGGAGTCCCCCGTCAATGGCACCTACCTGTACTTCGACCACGAGGCAATGGTCGGCATTCTCGCACTTGAGGCCGAGCTCGCTGGGGCCGTCGTCGTAGGCGAAGACCTGGGCACTTTCGAGCCGTGGGTGCAGGACTACCTGGCCTCGCGGGGCATCATGGGCACCTCGATCGTGTGGTTTGAATCCGAGGGCGACCAGCCGAAACCACCAAGCGCTTACCGCAGCCTGTGCCTGTCCTCCGTCACCACGCACGATCTGCCGCCGACGGCAGGCTACCTCGCAGGCGAGCACATCAAGCTACGGGAACGCCTGAGACTATTGCTTTCCGACGTCGCGGAGGAAGACCGCCGGGACTTCGAGTGGATTCGAAAGGTTTTGGGTGCGGCCAAGGAAGCCGGCTGCTTTGGTGACACGGCTGCGGCGGACATGGATGTTCATTCCCTTACCCGCGATAATCTGCCAACAATTGACGCACTGGTCACGGGGCTGCACCGCTTCCTCGACCAGACGCCATCCGCGCTGAAGTGTGAGGCCTTGGTGGACATGGTCGGCGATCGTCGTACTCAGAACCAGCCGGGCACGAGCCACGACCAGTACCCGAACTGGTGCATTCCGCTAACCGATGCCGAGGGCAAGGCCGTGCTTGTCGAGGACCTGCCTCGCTTCCCCGGATTCAAGCGTTAATTGGTTCGTGAGCGACTAATCCCTCATTTTTGCTGTTCACCGATCTTTCAGGTTATATGCCCGGCACTAAAACCGAGGCTAAAACTGGAAATCGGTGACTGCACCAGCGATGAGGATGAGAAGAAGCAAAACGATTAGGGCAAGTAGGACCTTCGAGTGCCTCGACCGATGCATGCTAACTCAGCTCCCTACTGCGAAATATTTGCGAACTACCCAACTCTAGCCTGTTGGGCAAATTTCCTAATACTTTAAGACATACCTTAGGGCAGCGATAGCGACCCAACACTTAAAGGGGGCTTCTCCCAGCTCAATTCATCGGGTCTCTCGGTGAGCTATCCGCAAGGCCACTACCTCTTCGGCTAGCTCTCGCTGCCCGCTCCTCGACGCTCCTGCGAACGCTCCCGCCGATGCACCGACCTCTGCCACAGACGTCCGCTGACAACATCGATTGCGCCAACGAGAACGAAAGCAAGAAACCCTCCGACTACCAGGAGAACCACGCATAGCACGCTGACCTGCGCAAGCAGTGGCAATTGGATAAGCCACTGCCCTACTCTGTCGAATGCTTCTGCCATGAGTGTCAACCTACCCTGCCGGTGACCGGAATAACCAGTGGGCGGCGGTCGCGGGGCTCGTCGTAAAGCGTGAAGCTAGGCATCAGTGCCCGACAGCCCGCGGCGTTCGAGGAGCGGCTGGATGTCCTTATCGCGACCTCGGAAGGCACGGTAGGCGGCCATGAAGTCGATGGCGCCACCACGGGAGAGAATCTCCTCGCGGAAGTGGCTGCCGCCGCTGATTGTGGCACCGCCGTTGTCGGTGAACCAACCGAAACCGTCCGCGTCGAGCACCTCTGCCCACAGGTAGGAGTAATAGCCCGCCGAGTAACCGCCGGCGAAGATGTGGTTGAAGTAGCGGGAGCGGTAACGCGGAGCCAGGTGGGGAACGTCGAGGCCGAGTTCAGCGAGTGCTTCCGCTTCGAAGGCATCAACATCAGTGACCTGAGCTGCTTCCTCCTCGGTGAGGCTGTGCCAGGCCAGATCGATGGCGCACGCGGCGAGGTACTCAACCGTGGCGAATCCCTCACCAGCGGTGCGGGCCTTCTTCACAGACTCGACTAGCTCGGCCGGGATCGGCTCACCGGTACGAACGTGGACGGCGTAATTGGCCAGAATGGATGGCTCAAGTGCCCAGTTCTCGTTAATCTGGGAGGGGAATTCCACGAAGTCGCGCGGGACGTTAGTGCCCGAGAAGGTCGGGTACGTGACGTCGGAAAGCAGACCGTGGAGGGCGTGCCCGAACTCGTGGAAAGCAGTGGTGACCTCGTCGAGCGTCAGTAGCACCGGGGTTCCCGGCTCGGTTTCGGCGATGTTCATCACGTTGACCACGACTGGCAGGCGCCCCAGCAGACGGGACTGGTCCCTAAACGAGCTCATCCATGCACCACCGCGCTTAGTCGGGCGCGAGAAGTAGTCCGTAATAATCAGGCCGATGGTCTCGCCTCCGCCCTGGCGTACCTCCCACACGGTCGTGCCCGGCGCGTATCCCTGCAGGTCCTCGCGCTTGACTACCTCGATGCCGTAGAGCTTGCGGGCAGCGTAGAACACGCCGTCTTCGATGACACGGTGCAGCTCGAAGTAGTTCTTGAGTTCCTCCGTGTCGACTGCGAATTCTTCCGCTTTACGACGGCGCTCCCAATACGGCCAGTCAGCGCCCGTGACCGTCTCACCGCCAGCCAGATCAGCGACCCGCTTGTACTCGCCTTCAGCATTGGCAATGGCAGCTGGCGCCAGGTCTGCAATGAGCTTCCGAGCAGCCTCTGCGGTGGTTGCCGTCTCCTTGGCAATGACGTAATCCGCATGCGTGTCGTAGCCGAGCAGCTTGGCACGGCGGGCACGCAGGCGCGCCATTTCCAGCACAATGCCGGAGTTGTCGAACGTGCCGGAGGCAGCACCCGCACGCCCCAGTGAGGCTTCATAGAGCTTGGCGCGAGTAGCCGGATTATCCAGGTCAGCCAGCTGTGCCGGAGTTGACGGTAGGTCCAGCGGAATCAGCCACGGCGCATCGGTGTCGGCCTTTTTCGCGTAGGCGGCGAAGGACGCAATGGCGTCGTCGGAAAGCCCGGCGAGTTCCTCGCGGTCGTAGATCTCCACGGCGCGCGCGACGGTGTCCTTCAGTAGGTTTTCACCGAAAGCCGTGGAGAGCTCAGAGAGACGGGAATTGATGCGGCTGAGCTCGGCTTTGTCCTCGTCGCTGAGGTCCGCACCGGCGCGCTGGAAGTCTTCGCGGACTTTCTTCAGCAGCAGCTTCGCCTCTTCCGGATTGGCGGCATCCTCAACGCTGTCGATGGCATTGATGCGCTGCCACAGGTCACTGCGCATGCGAATCTGATCCAGGTGTGCAGTGAGCTGCGGGGCAATCTCGGCTTCAATTTCCATGCGGACATCGGTGGCGTCCGTGCCGGCAACGTTGAAGAAATAAGCAGCGACGCGGTCCAGATCCTGGCCCGCCTTTTCCATTGCCTCGATGGTATTAACAAAGGTCGGCGCCTCCGACGACGTGGCGATGGCGTCGATCTCGCGTGCATGGCTGCGCATTGCTTCGCTAAAGGCCTCGCGGACGTGGCTGTCATCGATTGCCGCAAAATCTGGCAATTCGCAGAACAATTCTGACGGTGTCAACAGTGGATTTCGTGCATCATTGGTCATAGTGAATTCAACTGTAGCGTGCTCGAAAAACCAGAGTGCGCCTACCGTCTGAAACAGGCTCCCCGCCGTTCTGGCAGGACCAACCGTGACGAGGAGGCGTTTTCCGCCATGACAGAGACGACTATTTCCGCTCCCTGTGGGAGGCTAACCGGCCGTATTCACGATGACGCAATACAAGTTTTCAATATCGATTACGCAGATGCTGCTCCGTTCGCCGCGTCGGCACCGGTGGCTGACGGGCCACAGTCAGGCACTCGGCGCTGTGAACCCGAGCGCGAATTAGTTCTCACCGTCACCGCACCGGCTGAGCCCGCGGACGCTTCCTATCCCGTATTGCTGTGGATCCACGGTGGTAGCTACGAGTTTGGGCATCCCTCCGAGCCCTGGACGGACGCGACGGCCTTCGCACAGGCAGGCATCGTCACCGTTTCGCTCGGATACCGCAAGGGCCTCGAGGGATTCTGGCGCGACAGTGAAACAGAGACCTACCGGGCCATTGATGACCTGTATCTGGGGCTGCAGTGGGCTCGTCGTAACGCGCCTGCCTTCGGCGGCGATATCGACAACATCACTATCTCGGGGCAATCGGCGGGTGCGGCGCTGGCGCTCACTCTCGCTGCCGACGAACGCACTCGCGGCCAGATCCAGCGCACCATCGCCATGTCGCCGGCCTTCTCGCTGCTGTCGGGCTCGCGTCTCCGCCGCACGTTGGCGGGCATCGGTGTGGGACGTGCGCCGTCCACCGACGTCTTTTCGCGTGCCGACGAACGCAGGGTCGCTCGAGCCCAGAAATTGGTGTCGGCATCCTCACCTTCGGATCCGGCAATTGGGCCTCGCTTTGACAGCTTTGCTCCCACACTGCCAACGATGGTGACTGCCACCAGCGAAGAGTTCTTCTCAGAACCGCCGGTTGTGGCGATGGACAAGTTGCCCATGCGGGAGTGGATGGCTCGGCGCTACGCCAAGGGGCATCGCGGCCACGGCGAATTTCCGGCCACCGCCTATGCCGAACGTCCGATGGGGAATGTCATTTCTGACTCAGCGATTCGCTCATACGCTGTTAAAGTCGCCGAACGGTCCGTGGCGGCTGAGCTGGATGTGTGGGCGGCACAGTTCGAACCGGGAGAAGGGTTGGGCTATGCACCTGCTGGCCGCACCAGTGGTGCTCCGCACTGCATCGACATTGCACGCTTCTTCGGTATGAAGGAACCCAACCATCCATTCCACCAAGTGGCGGTCGAGTTCATCCGCGAAGGCACCTCACACATGCCCCGCTACAACAATGACCGCAAGGTGACCACCTTTGCTGGCGCTGACGCCCAGGCAGTCGAGGACATTGCCATCGATGCGTGGGCGGCTCCGCGCCAGCTCTTTGGCGCATAAGGCATAAGGCGGGTGAGGCTTGCGCTGGTTAGCGCTGTGCTGTTGTGCTCAACAACTGAGCCCAGCGACTTAAGCTGGCAAAGTCTGCATGTACCGATAAATCTCGACGCAGACCAAAATGGTGATCAGCGTGATAAGTACTGCTATGAGTTTCCTGCGATCCATAGCCACCGTTCTTACCGAAGCACCAGGCCAGACGCAAGCTTTACCCTCTGTGGTTAACTGTCAACTATGGAGCCGCTTGATTTATTAGTCCCCGAGAATTCCGCGCTGCAGCCGGTCGACCCCGCGCTGGCTAAGGTGAAGCGAGTCGCGCACGCCGCTCCCCTGCTAGTTATCACGATTGCATCCGTCGTCGCCGCTGTGATGTGGACTCCGTGGATGTGGTTGGGCGTCCTCGCCTGCGTGCTCTACTTCGCATATATCTACTGGCTCATCGGTCGACGAGTTCGTGCCCACCGATACCTCGAAGAGGACAACGACTTCATCGTTGCGTCCGGACGTTGGTGGCGCTCGGTCACTGTTGTCCCTTACGGACGAATCCAGTTCATTGACATCGATGAAGGACCTCTCCTTCGACTATTCGGACTGGCAACGCTGAAGCTCAACACAGCATCGGCGAGCTCGGATGCAGCCGTCCACGGTTTGCCACGCGAAGAAGCGCTCGCCCTGCGCGCTCGTCTATCTCAGCGCGCCCACGACCGGATGGCGGGTCTTTAAATGAGGCATAGAGTTCATCCCCTATCTCCGCTGCTCAAAAGCTTCGCCACAATCGCTGCGGTGATTGCATTCGCAGTCGCGAATCAGTGGCAGTTGGCCGTTGCTGTCGTGACTCAGCTCTACGACTGGGCATGGCTCGGTCTCCTTGTCGGTACCGGTGCGGTCGCCATAATTATTGGTCTGATTGCATTTTTCTCGTGGCTATCCTGGCGGTATACGTTCTACGAACTCACCGACGATGAGGTTCGCTACGGCTCCGGATGGCTACTGCGTTCTCGACGCGCGGCACGGCTCGACCGCGTGCAGGCGGTGGATATCAACCAACCATTGTTGGCGCGCATTTTCGGGCTCGCCGAAATTGTCATTGAAACAGCCGGCGGCTCCGATTCGCACTTCACAATCAAATACCTCACTCCCCCGCAGTGCGAACAGTTCCGCGCCGACGTGTTGGGTGAGGTAGAAAAGCTGGACACCGAACTGGCACATTCGCTTTACGACGGCGACAGCCCCGCCGCTGCTCAAGACTCCAGCGCCCACATGTCCTCCCGCATGTCCGACGCGAAGACCATCTTTGGCCCGGTCAATGTCGGACGGCTGATTGCATCCGTGGCCATTGGACCCGGTCTTTTCGTCGGCATAGCTCTTATCCTCCTCGCCGTTGTCTCTGCGCTGTTCACCGACTTCATCGTGGAAATCCTCAGCGGAGTAACCATCACTACTCTGATTGTGATTGGCAGTTTCGCGCTCGGCCTTTTCGGAGTACTAAATCAGTCGTGGGATTTCACGCTGAAGGTGTCGTCGGAAAGCAGGCGTCTGGCGATTACCGCCGGACTGTTGTCGACGCGCGCTCAGACCATTCCGATCGATCGCATTCATGGCTTTAAAGTGGTGCAACCGCTCTGGTGGCGTCCGTGGAGGTGGTCCCGTGCGGATGTCTCCGTGGCGGGCTATGGCCTGGACAGTGCACAGTCGAACAACACACTGGTGCCAGTGGCGCCGACACCGGAGACGGACACGATTGTCGATTACCTGATGACTGAGATTGCGGGACCGGCCTCTACCGATGACCTGCTGGGCTCCTGGCAGACTCCACGCACGGCATGGTGGCTCAGCCCAATTGACTGGAAATTTCAAAAGGTGCAGGCCACGAAGCGGGGGCTGTTAGTGACCAAGGGTCGGTTCTGGCATACGCGGTTCATGGTCCCCTGGCAGCGCATCCAGGGGCATACACTAACCATTTCTCCGCTGAAGAAAGCGGCGGGAGTGGCGAACGTGCGGATCGACATGGTGCCGGGAGCGGTCACTCCGGTGGCAACGGAGTTGAAGTTGGATGATGCGTACCAGCTCGCTGCGTTAATTCAGGAACACAAGGCTGTTTAGAATGCTGTTTAATGAGGTCTCCCAGGACGGCCATCTCGCACGGTCTTGTGGGATCTCGCAGGAAAACTCTCTCTGCAGGCTAGTGGCATAGTCATTACGCTGGGATGCATGACTATCGCCAAGGAAGATTACGAGTGGTACCGCAGCGCGGTGTTCTATGAGGTGCTCGTCCGGGCCTTCTTCGACTCCGACAACAACGGCTCCGGCGACCTCAAAGGGCTGACGGAGAAGCTCGATTATCTGCAATGGCTGGGCGTTGACTGCCTCTGGCTGCCGCCTTTCTACGACTCCCCGCTGCGCGACGGCGGTTACGATATCCGCGACTTCCGCGCCGTGCTCGACGAGTTTGGCACGGTCGAGGATTTTAAGGTGCTTCTCGACGAGGCCCATGCGCGCGGTATCCGCGTTATTACTGACCTGGTGATGAACCACACCTCCGATAGCCATGAGTGGTTCCAGCAGTCGCGCACTGACCCCGATGGCCCCTACGGCGATTTTTATGTCTGGACTGACGACCCGGACACCTACTCGGGCGCACGCATTATCTTCGTCGATACCGAGGACTCCAACTGGACCTATGACCCGGTGCGTGGCCAGTACTACTGGCACCGCTTCTTCTCCCACCAGCCGGATTTGAACTATGACAATCCGGCGGTGCAGGAAGCGATGCTCGATGTGCTGCGCTTCTGGTCCGATCTCGGCATCGATGGCTTCCGCCTCGACGCTGTGCCCTACCTCTTCGAGCGCGAAGGCACTAACTGCGAGAACCTGCCCGAGACCCACGCTTTTCTGAAGCGCTGCCGCAAGGTCATGGATGAGGAATACCCGGGTCGCGTCCTGCTGGCGGAGGCCAACCAGTGGCCCTCCGATGTGGTGGAATACTTCGGCGACCCGGAGGTCGGCGGCGACGAATGCCACATGGCTTTCCACTTCCCGCTCATGCCACGCATTTTCATGGCGGTGCGAAAGCAGTCCCGCTTCCCCATCTCGGAGATCCTGGAGTCTACGCCAGAGATTCCGTCTTCGGCTCAGTGGGGAATCTTCCTGCGCAACCACGATGAGCTGACGCTGGAAATGGTCACCGATGCCGAGCGCGACTACATGTACGCCGAGTATGCGCACGATCCGCGAATGAAGGCCAACATCGGCATTCGCCGTCGTCTAGCGCCACTGCTGCAAAATGACCGCACTCAGCTCGAGCTTTTCAATGCCCTGCTACTCTCCCTGCCGGGTTCGCCGGTGCTCTACTACGGGGACGAAATTGGTATGGGCGACAACATTTGGCTCGGCGACCGCGATGGCGTGCGCACACCGATGCAGTGGTCGCCCGACCGCAACGCCGGGTTCTCCAAGGCCGACCCCGGTCGGCTCTATCTGCCGACCATTCAGGATGCGACCTACGGTTACCAGGCGGTCAATGTCGAGAACCAAGCGAGCTACTCCAATTCGCTGTTGAATTGGGTGCGTCGACTGATCCAGGTCCGCAAGCGCTATGAGGCTTTTGGCCTCGGTGACTTCCGCGAGCTGAATAGCGACACCGCCTCTGTTCTGACCTATCTGCGCACATACGGCGACGAAGTGCTGCTGTGCGTCAACAACCTGTCCTCCTACCCCGCGGCCGTCTCGCTGGATCTGTCCGAGTTCGCCGGAGCCACCCCGGTAGAGCTCACGGGTTCGGTTCCAATCCCCACGATTGGCACTGATTCCTACCAGATCACGCTTCCTGGCCACGGTTTCTACTGGTTCGAAATCCAGTTGCCGCCAGAGACAAACCTCGAATCGAGCGCCTCGATGTCGGCGCCGACAATCCCGGTTGCGCAGGCGATATCGGACGCGCCGGTGACGTCATCACGCGAGCACTCCGGCACGGCCGCCGATGCCGCCGCCGATGCCGTCACAAACGCCGATAATAAAGAGTGATCTTTTAAGTCCCGAAAGGCGAAAGAACTAAAATGACTATTCCCACCGTCGAATTCATTGCCGAAGAGCTGGCAGAAACACTGGTCAAGATGCGCTTTTTCGCTGACAAGGTCTCTGACATCGACCACGTCGAGATCCTCGCGCTTGACCCCGTACTGCGCGACAATCCCGACAGTCCCGATGTCGATATCGCATTGGTGAGGGTGCACACCGCACATTCTGCACCGACCTATCAGCTGCCCATCGCTTGGGCGGAGGACGTCCCCGATGGCCACGAGCAGTCCCTGCTGGTTCGCGCCGAGGGCATCGTCGGCTACGACGCTCTGATCGATTCGGATGCCATCACAGCACTCGGCCAGAAGCTTTCCGACGAAGGCAAGCTCGGCCGCATGGAACTGCGGCGTGTGCCGGGCTCTGAGCAGCTCCGACCGGAATCCGGCCGCCCCATGGGAGTCGAGCAGTCGAACACCTCGGTCATTTTCGACGACCGCGTGATGTGCAAGTTCTTCCGTCGCCTCTACCCCGGCACTAATGCCGATGTGGAGCTGCTGGCCGCTCTCGCGCAGGCAGATTGCAAGTTCGTCCCTGAGCTCTACTCCTGGGTAGAGACCACCATTGGCGAAGACACCTACACCACCGCCATGCTGCAGGAATTCGCACCGAACTCGGTCGATGGCTGGGAGTTGGCTCTTGGCGCAGTTCGCGATGCCATCCGCGACAGTCAGACCCCGCTGGAAGATTTGGGCACCGACTTTACATCCGAAGCACGTGCGCTCGGCGAAGCAGTAGCCTCGGTACACAGCAGCCTCGCTGCCGCTGTTGCGGTAAAGGAGCGCCTGACCGGTGCGGAGCTGGTAGCCCCACTGCGAGCTCGCCTGGATTTCGTCGCTGGTGTTGTGCCACAAATTGCTGAGGTCAAGGATAAGGCTCAGGCTATCTTCGATCGCGCGGAGGCTGCGGTTCCGGAAGGTGGCGCCGTCGTCCAGCGAATCCACGGTGATCTGCACTTGGGGCAGGTATTGCGCACGCCGAGCTCTTGGCGCTTGATTGACTTCGAAGGCGAGCCGTCGCGCCCGTGGGAGGAGCGCCGGCTGCCGGATCACCGCCTACGCGATATCGCCGGCATGATTCGCTCCTTCGATTACGCCGCTCACTACCCGCTGCTGACCGGACGTGAAGACACCGAGGCGGCTACCGAGCGTGTTGAGCAGTGGGCTCGCCGCAATATCGATGCCTTCCTGGAAGGCTATGGCGACGCCAGCGACCCGGCACTACTGGAGGCGTTTGTGCTGGATAAAGCCATTTACGAGTGCCTTTACGAAGCTCAGAACCGCCCCAACTGGCTGCCGCTGCCGCTTGGTGCTGTGCGCTCGCTGTTAGGATAGGGCTTTTGTCGCAGTAATTTCATAGCGGGAGTGATCCTCCCGCAAGATAGAGGTCTTTCGTGCGTCTGCTCAGCAGAATCCTGTCCACTACACGAGTGCTCTGGCCTTTCTATATCGGGGTCATCATCTGTTCGCTGGCCACCGCCGCCGCGTCGTTGATTAGCCCCTTCCTCATCCGCGATGCCACCGACGCCATCGTCGGCGCGGTGTCCAGCGATGAAGGCTTGAGCCAGGCGGCGATGTCCGATACCACTCGCACGGTAATCTGGCTGGTCATCGGGCTGCTAATCGCAGATCTGACGCAAACCATCGTGCATAACATCGGTGGTTACCTGGGCGATGTGATGACTGCGCGCATGCGCGAGATTCTGTCGACCCGCTACTATGCAAAGCTGCTGTCGCTGCCGCAACGCTATTTCGACAGTCAGGTCACCGGCACAATTATCTCCCGCCTGGAACGCTCGATTACCAATATCACGCAGTTCCTCCAGGCGTTTTCCAACAACTTCTTCCCAATGCTGTTGACCGTCGGCGCGGTACTGGGCATCACCGCCTGGCACTACTGGCCACTGGCGGTGCTGTTGATTATCGTTTTCCCGGTCTACACCCTGCTGACCGCGCTGACCTCGAAGCGCTGGCAGAAGATTGAAGCGAAAAAGAACGAACAAATCGATATCACCGGTGGCCGTTTTGCCGAGGTCATCGGCCAAGTCAAGGTTGTCCGCTCCTTCACTGCAGAGCTGCGCGAAATCGCTTTCTTTGGTTCCCGCTTCCGCCGCACCATCTCCCTGACCCGCGATCAGTCAACGTGGTGGCACCGCATGGATGCCCTTCGCGGGGGTATTTTGAACATCATCTTCGCAGGCATTTACCTGCTGCTTTTCCTGCGTACGCTGTCGGGAGAATTCTCCATCGGCACCATGGTCATGCTCATTCAGCTGATTAACATGGCGCGCCAACCAGTGACCATGATGAGCTTCCTGGTCGACGCTGCCCAACGCGCAGTCGCCGGTTCGCGCGATTACTTCAAGGTCATGGAGCTTACTCCAGAGACCCGCACGCAGCCGGAGCTGCTCAGTGCAGCGACCGCGAATAACGGCGACTTCGACTCCGCGTCCGTTAGTTCCACCGCAGACGCAGAGTCCGTCGACAGCGCCCACCGTTCCTCCCTGGAACGCGCAGCCGAACAGGAGGCAATTGGCGCTCCCATTGTCGACTTCGACGCAGTGGATTTTGCCTACGAAGAGGACAAGACGGTGCTCTCCAATGTCAGCTTCCAGGCGTACTCGGGCCAGAAAATCGCCCTGGTCGGCGAGTCGGGTGGCGGCAAGTCCACCATCGTCAACTTGCTGCTCGGCTTCTACGCCCCGACCGCAGGCCGCTTGAGCGTGCTGGGGTCGGATGTCTCCGAGGTTTCCGGTTCCACTCTGCGTGCTGGCTCTGCCGTCGTGTTCCAGGACTCGTCACTATTCTCCGGCACGATTCGGGAAAACATCGCCTACGGCAAACCCAACGCCACCGACGAAGAAATCATTGCCGCCGCGAAGAAGGCCAACGCCGACGACTTCATCCGCAGCTTCGCCGAAGGCTACGACACCACTATCGGCGAGCGAGGTCTGAAGCTCTCGGGTGGCCAGAAGCAGCGCATCGCCATCGCGCGCGCTATTTTGAAGGACGCTCCCCTGCTCATCCTGGACGAAGCCACTTCGGCGCTAGACACCAAGGCCGAACGCGAAGTTCAGCGAGGCTTGGACAAGCTGATGGAGGGACGCACAACGGTTATCATCGCCCACCGCCTGTCCACAATTTCCGATGTGGACACCATCGTGACGCTGCGTGACGGTCACGTCGACGAGGTGGGCGCACCCGCAGAATTGGCGCAGACTGACGGTATCTACGCCGAGTTGCTACGCCTGACGGCTTCGGCCTCGGCGGCGGATCGTCTGCGCCTGAAGAAATACGGCATCAAGGGGTAACGCGCCGTCGTCAAGCATGCAGGAAACGCTTGACGACGGGCACTCCTGCGCCCTTTTACGGACGGGGAACGATGTAGCGGCCAGCGCCCGGAACAATTTCGACGGTGACCGGCATCGGGAACATGAGGTCGCCGTCAGCGTAGGCGTTCATCTGGCGTGGCGGGCCGATGTATTCCACGTAAGCCTTCTTGGCGCGGTAGGTGCTGACCTCCCCGATTTTTTCAACGGTGCCGTCGAACACGGACTTGAAGGCCAGGGCGGCCTTGATGCGCCCGGCCTTGCCGATGACAGTGATATCCATCAGTCCGTCGGAGTGGTCTGCGGACGGGCAAATCTTCATACCACCGCCATAAGAACGGGTGTTACCGAAGGCGGCCAGCGTGATTGGATCTTCGAGAACCCGATTGTCATCGAGCGTGATGCGGAATGGCAGCGAGTGGAAAGCCAAGAACTCGCGGACGATGGCCAGGTTGTAGCGGTTACGGCCATGCGGCCAGGTCATCTGATTGACGCGGTCGGAGACAATCGAGTCGAAGCCGGCACACATGATAGTGCCGAACCAGCGCTGCTCCCCTGCCTCATTGGTGATGCGGCCGAGGTCAGTGGTCGTCCAGAAGCCATCGGCGATAACGTGAGCGGCATCGCGAGCATTGCCACGCGGCAGATTGTATTCGCGACCGTGGTCGTTTCCGGTGCCGGCCGGGATAATACCGAGGGGGATGCCGGTCTGTGCCTGCTCCTGCAGTGCGAGGTTAATCATGCCGTCGCCACCACAGACTGCCAGGGCATCAATTCGGCCGTCGGCGATGACCTCACGAATGAGCTTGCGGGCGTCGTCGGGGTTAGCACCTTGGAGAGCGATGACATCGATGCCGCGATCCGCGAACACCCGGCTCGCCCGGGCGGACGCAATCTGCGAGGCGCCATGACCCGCGTGGGGGTTAGTGACCAGAGCAAGGGTACGAATCTCAGTTGTTCCCAGCGGGTAGTTGAGATCCTTGTCGTTAGCGTTCATCGAAGAAATACCTACTTTTACGTGGGCTTTTGACCGGTCAATACTGGCCTTTATGGGAGTGCGTTAATGCATCTAACTAAAGCTTACCAAGATTGATTGACATTTTTTGATAAAACGTAACGTAATACCGCTATAATAAAAGATGTAAAGATGTGCTTCCGTGCAAGTTACATATAATTCCGCAGTTCAGACTCGCAGCACCGATGCCCAAGGAGAAGCTCAGGATGTCTAACAAGCTCACGATTCCGTACCGCATGCGCTGGTGGGGCTGGGGTGTTGACGGCAACGACAAGCCAATCACCACGGCCAGCGAGAAGCTACTGCAGCGCGAAATCGGTATGTCGTTGGACGCAAACAACCCGCCGCGCAACATCGCCGACGTCACCATCCCCAATAGCCGCCTCAGCGCCGAGGATATCGAAGCCCTGGGCGCTGTTGTCGGCGCGGATGCCGTCGCCACCGACCACGACACCCGCGTCAAGCACGCGGTCGGACGCTCCTACCCCGACCTGGTTCGCCTTCGCGCAGCCAAGCTCGATGTCGCCCCAGATGCTGTTGTACTACCGACAACTGAAAAGCACATCGAGGACCTGTTCAAGGTATGCGCTGAGCGCAAGATTGCAGTCGTCCCCTTCGGTGGTGGCACCTCGGTCGTCGGCGGCGTGGAGGCTGTTGACGGAGGCATGGGTAAGGCCATCGCGGTGTCCATGACCGCTTTTAACAAGATCATCGACATCGACAAGGTCGCTGGCACTGTCACCGCCCAGACCGGCGTTTTCGGCCCCGACTTGGAAAAGGAGCTGTCCAAGGCCGGCTTCACCGCTGGTCACTTCCCGCAGTCCTTCGAGTACTCCACTGTCGGCGGTTGGGTTTCCTGCCGCTCGGCAGGCCAAGAATCCTCTGGTTACGGTCGTATCGACCGCAACGTGATTGGCATGCGCGTCGTCACGCCAGCCGGCACCATGGAATTCCGCGACATGCCGTCGTCGGCATCCGGCCCGAACCCGCGTGAGCTTTTCCTGGGTTCGGAGGGCACCCTGGGCATCATCACGCATGTGACGATTGCCCTGAATCAGCGTCCACAAAAGGAGATGCTCTTCGACACCTACTTCTTCAACTCCTTTGAGGAAGCCGCCGAGGAGCTGCGCAAGCTGGAGCAGAGCGGCAATATCCCGCACCTAGCGCGCATCTCCGACGAGAAGGAGACGCTGTTCGGCCTCACTCAGCTGGGCTCCGCCAGCATGTCTGAGAAGGTCACAAAGTACCTGAAGCTACGTGGAATCGACACCCCATGCATGGTGATTTTTGGCTTCGCACAGACTGATCCGGTCGGCGCCCGCGTCACCCGTGAGCGCCTGGCCGCCCGCCTGCTGACCAAGAAGTGCGTCCGCATGGGCTCCATCCCGGGCATGGCTTGGGTTAACCACCGCTTCTCCTCGCCGTACCTGCGCGATGTCATGATGACTCGCCGCGTCGGCGTCGACACCCTGGAGACCGCCACCACCTGGGATAACGCCGCTACACTGCGCCGCGAAATCGCCTCCGCAATGGAAGCCGCTGGCGAGAAGCACGGCACCCCGGTGTACGTCTTCTGCCACATCTCGCACATGTACGAATCCGGCTGCTCGCTGTACTTCACGTACTTCTTCCGCGAGACCGAGGGCGAGATTCTCCAGCAGTGGATGGACATCAAGACCGCGGCGTCGGAGGCCATGATGAACTTTGGCGGCACCATCACGCACCACCATGGCATTGGCCAGGATCACAGCCCGCAGTACTACGAGGAGAACACCGAGTTGTTCGCCAAGGTCATGCGTGCAATTAAGGACGAACTCGACCCTGCTGGCATCCTCAACCCGGGCAAGTTGGCTACCGGTCCGCGCTCCTTGGAAGAGCGTTACGACGGCAACATGATTTAACCCTGTTGCCGCCGGCTTCGGCTAGCGAGCTAGACTGACCAGTTCGCTGGCGTAGATTTCCGGCGACGTTGGGCCGTCATAAATAAACAGTGAAACGTAATCGTCAAGGGTAAAAGATTCAAGTGCTGCGGTCATTGTCGCTGTCGCTTCTTCCTGGGATCCCAAGCGAAGATGCCCGGATAGTGGGATGGTCGGCTCAATCGGTGCGATTTCGTCCGTGCGACCGCAAACAGCGTGGCGTTTTAAATACCTAAGCGTGCTTTTCTAGTTACGACCTGTCTGGGGTGGCACGGACTGGAGACAGCAGCAACACATCTGCAGCGATGGTGCAATAGCAGCGAAAGCTCGGTTCATGGACTCAGAGCGGTTGGACGCTGGGTGCATAGCCATCGAGGTGTCTCCTTCCTTGTAATCCCGGGAAATGATTCGCAACTAAGAAAGATTTCTTGAATCAATATCCGTGCCGGTCGTTGATAATGAACAACTTAGTCTATTTCTAAGCGCCTTGCAATGGGGTACGCCCGAAATAGTTCACACTCACTACGCACTCCACAACTTCATCACTTACGCCAGATAGTTTCATCACTATTACCGTCTTCGGGAAAGTCGAGGAAGAAAGACTATGACTGCCACGCACGCTCCTCAGCGCGATCGCTCAGCTGCGGTTTTGAACAAGGCTCGTCGGCAAGCGGACTTGAATCGTCTACGCGAAGAGACCGTTAAGGGCGACATCCCAGATCTGCTGGTCATCGGCGCCGGTATTACTGGTGTCGGCATCGCTTTAGATGCGGCGTCGAGGGGTTTGAAAACCGTTCTCGTCGAATCGAAGGACCTCGCTTTCGGCACCTCTCGTTGGTCATCGAAGCTCGCCCACGGGGGCTTGCGCTACCTTGCCAGTGGCAATGTCGGTATCGCTCGCCGCTCAGCTATTGAACGTGGTGCGCTGCTCGACGTCACCGCTCCGCACCTGGTGCATAACCTGCCACAGGTTGTACCGGTGATGGACAAATTCGCACCGTTGACCCGGGTTTTGCCGCGTTTAGGCTTCTTGGCCGGTGACTTTCTACGCATTATCGCTGGTACCTCCGCCACTACCCTGCCGTTGTCCCGCACTGTCAGTTCCCGCCGAGTCAGCCAGCTTTCGCCGACCGTCCGTAAGCGCGACGTGAAATTCGGCTACGTCAACTACGACGGTCAGCTGCGTGACGACGCACGCTTGGTCACCACTATCGCTCGAACCGCCGCTAGCTACGGTGCAACTATTCTGACCCGGGTGCGCTGCGAGAACGCCTCTGGAACGAGCGCCACGCTAATCGACGAGCTCACTGGCGATTCCTTCGAGCTGCCGGCTCACGCTGTGGTCAATGCCACTGGTGTGTGGGCCGCAGACCTAGCGACGAACATCAAGATTCGCCCATCTCGCGGCACGCACCTGGTTCTTGACGCCGCGAAGCTAGGCAACCCTACCGGCTCTCTGACGGTACCGGTTCCTGGTCACACCAACCGTTTCTGTTTTGTCCTGCCCGCAGAGCACAACCGCGTCTACATTGGCCTGACCGACGAGGATGCACCGGGCCCGATTCCGGACGAGCCGGAAGTGCCGGAGGATGACATCGTTTTTCTGCTCGATGTCATCAACCAGGCACTCGAGGTTCCGCTCACTCGTGACGATGTCATCGGTGCTTTCGCCGGCCTGCGTCCGCTCATCGACGCCGGCGAGGCACACACCGCTGACCTCTCCCGCGAGCACGCCTTGTTGGAGGCCCCGAACGGCCTGATTTCCATTACTGGTGGCAAGCTCACCGAGTACCGTCTTATGGCTGAGCAAACCGTGGACAAGGTTGCGGAAAAGCTTGGTGTTTCGCTTGCTCCGTGCTCCACCCGCACCATCCCTGTGCTGGGCTCCGAGCCAGAGGAGCTCGACCGCGCTCGCACCGCCGCCGCTGCTGGCCGTATCCCGATGCCGCTGTTTAATCGCTACGGTGCCGAATCCTTCGAGGTCATCGAATCCTGCCCGCTCGACCGAGCGCTTGACCCGGTAGCGGAGGGTCTCGATGTCACCCGCGCCGAGTTCGCCTGGCATGTGACGCACGAGGGAGCTCTCAGCGTCGACGATATTCTCGATCGCCGCACACGGTTGGGGCTGGTCAAAGCTGATCGCGAAGCTGCCCTGCCAGCTGCTGAGGAGGCACTGAGGCTAGCCTAGCGCTGGCCATTGCCGCGGCTGCTTCTGATGTGGCCGTAGCTACTGGATAAAGCGGGGAGTCTTCGGACTTCCCGCTTTTTCTGTATACACGGAAACTATGAGTGTAAATAACGCTGTCACCTTCCCCTCCCTCGATGAACTCCGCTCCCGCAGGACAGTCAAATGGACCGCATATTCACCGGACGTGCTGCCACTGTGGGTCGCCGAATCCGATGCCACAACCTGTCCTGCCGTCAGTGCCGCAATCGACGAGGCGTGTCAGCGCGAACAATTCGGATACCTCTCGCAGGACATCACCGCGCTTACGACCGCAACCGCGGACTTTTCTGCACAACGCTACGGATGGCGCCCGAACCCCGACAATATCTTTGCCGTCGCTGACGTCGTCCGCGGTGTCACACTCGCGGTTGAACGCTTCACCCGCCCCGATTCCGCAATTGTCGTCCCCACTCCCGCCTACATGCCGTTTTTCCAGGTAGGTCCCGCGCTGGGACGCGAGACAGTGTGCATTCCCACGCTTGCCGACGGCCCGGATCTCGGCGCCCTCGAACGCGCCTTCGCCGACGGTGCCGGTTGCCTGATCTTGTGTAACCCGAATAATCCTCTCGGCTTTACCTACTCCCCCGAAAAACTGCGTGAGATTACCGATTTAGCCGCTCGCTTTGGTGCGCGCGTTATCTCAGACGAGATTCACGGCCCAGTTGTTCTAGATGGCACTCACACTCCAACCGCGTCGGTGTCGGATACCGCGGCGGCCGTGACTATCACGGTGACTGCTACCTCGAAGGGCTGGAATACCGCCGGCCTCAAGTGTGCGCAAATCATCTTTAACGACGAAGATGCCAAAACCTGGCTGGAGCTGCCCTTCATTGTTCGCGAAGGCGCTTCTATTCTTGGTGTCGTCGCGGCCACCGCCGCCTACCGCGATGGCGTGCCCTGGCTGGACAATTTTGTCGATGTCCTGCGCACCAACCGTGAGACTCTGCGAACACGTTTGTCCACTATTGCGCCACAGGCTCGCTTTACCCCACCGCAAGCATCATTTTTGGCGTGGTTGGACTTGGGTGACGTGCCTGGTGTTGACAGTGAGGACCCAGCTGCGTGGCTGGTTGAAAACGCCAAAATAGCACTCAACCCCGGCTTCGCATTCGGCGAAGGCGGGGTTGGGCATGTGCGGCTTAACTTTGCGACCTCCCCGGAAATCCTCGGTGAGGCCCTGGACCGTCTTGACGCGGCCCTGCGCTTGTAGTTGACGTTTTAGTTGGTGACAGTGACGCTGCCGTCGGCGTTGACAACAACGTTGGCGGCCAGAGCGCGAGCCAGGTTCATGCGAACGTGCTGGCCCTCACCGTCAGTGCGATCGAGCGGGTAGCCGGATGGGATTGCGGTCTGAGCGAGGACGGAGCTGCGCTGTTCCTCAGTCAGCTGCGGGAAGCGGGTCTCCAGCAAACCTGCGTAACGCTTCGGAACAACAACTGGCTCGTTAGCCGGGCCAACCTGCTTGAAGTCGTAGGTCATGCGTTCGGTGTACTGCTGAACGGCAGCTGCGGTGCTCATGTACGGAGTGTCCTTGGCAACGCAGTTGGCGATGGTGTCGCCACAGCGGTACTCGAGCTCCGTACGCAGCTCATCCATGGCTTCTTCGATGAGTGGGCGGAACTCTGGGTCTGCCCAACGATCAGCTGCGGCCTGGTTGCCCATCATGCGGCCGCCCATAACGTCCAGCGGGTAGTGGACGCCCATGACAAGGCGAGAATGACCAGCCTCGGACGCACGCGCCTGAATCTGCGGTGCAACCTCCGGCAGCATCATAGCCAGCATGGTTGAAGTCCATGCAGCCTTGTTGGTGTGGCCCGACGGGTAGGACGGGGTGGTCGAGTACGGGTCGTCCTGACCTTCGCGGTAGTAGCGCTCGATGCGCTCCGGCGCCACCACAAATGGGCGATCGTAGCCGTAGACGTACTTCTCGAAGAAGGTCGAGCTGACCAGACCGCCGCCGCGAGCAAGGTTGCCGGACAGCAGGGCCTTTACCTTCGGCAGGCGATCCTCGTCGTAGGCATCACGGAAGTGCTGGCCCAGGTTTGCACCGAAAGCAGTGGAAATATTGGCCAGTGGGTCCAGGTAGTCGTCATCAAGAGCGAGTTCCTGTGCCTGCGGGTCATTCTTGGCAGCGTTGTTAATGCGGACGACCGTTTCGAGGTTCTGGTCCATAACCTCTGGGTGGTTCTTCTCCAGCTCCACGAAAGGATGCACAACGTAGAAGTAGAACCAGTTATCGGTGGCGGCATCCGACGGGTACGCGCGTGCAATCTGGTCCGGGCGATACGAGGTTGGCTTCGGCGCATTCGGGTCGGTGTTTTCACCGGAAGATGACGGCAGCGAGATGGAATCCGGGACCTCGAAGCCACCGCCGGGGAGCTTGATTCCATCTGGAGCTGCCACATTAGCTGGAAAATCAGAAACAGAGTCCAGGCGGTTGCCGAGCTCGGCCAACGGGTTGACCGGAGCTGCCACGGCCGTTGCCGGTGTAAGCCCCATTACAACTGCCATTGCTGCGGTAGCAGCGCCGACGCGAGTACGTGTTGCAGTGCGCTTGTGCGGCTTCAAAGAAGACACTGAAGCATTCCTTTCCAGATTGCTGCGTGGGAGGCACCAGTTGTGAAGTGCTCTATAAGCCAAGGTCTGACAAAATCTTCACTTATGTTAAGCGCACTGTGAGGTTTCGGCGCGTTGAAAAGAAACAAGTTTTCAAAATGCTAGGGCCAATCGTGGGAACTTTCCCCCTTAGACTCCGGGTTTTCACTGATAAATGCATAAAAGAAACCGGTTGGCGGGACAAAAGCCCGTCAACCGGTAAGAATTCAATACTCGCCCCAAACGGGGCTAAAAGCGTGGACTACTTGGAGTAGTCGTAGAAGCCACGGCCGGACTTGCGACCGAAGTGACCCGCCTCAACCATGCGCTTGAGCAGCGGAGGTGCCGCGTAAGTCGGCTCCTTGTACTCATCGAACATGGCATCGGCAATGAACTTGATGGTGTCCAGACCAACCATGTCGGCCAGAGTCAGCGGACCCATCGGGTGCGCACAGCCATTGACCATTCCGGCATCGATGTCTTCTGCAGTAGCAATGCCGTCCTGCAGCATGCGAATAGCGCCGAGGATGTACGGAACCAGCAGGGCGTTAACAATGAAGCCCGAGCGATCCTTAGCGCGAATGACGGTCTTGCCCAGCGCCTCGGAAGCGTACTCGTACGCACGCTCCGACTGAACATCACCGGTCGTCAGAGTAACGACATGCTCTACCAGAGGCAGAACCGGAACCGGGTTGAAGAAGTGCAGACCCATGACGCGCTCCGGGCGCTTGGTAGCTGCAGCAATGGACTGAATCGGCAGCGAGGAGGTGTTGGAAGCCAGGATGGCATCTTCTGACTCAACAATTTCATCGAGCTGCGAGAATACGCTGGCCTTTACTTCTGGGTTCTCCACGATGGCCTCGATGACCAGCTCACGGTCAGCGAAGTCTTCCAGCTTGGTGGTGAAGCTAATACGCCCCAGAATCTCATCACGTGCAGACTGCTCTAGCTTGCCACGGGAAACGGCCTTATCCAGCGACTTTTCAATACGGGCGCGACCGGACTCAAGGAACTCCTCCTTGGCCTCCCAGACCTTGACATCGCTACCGGCCTTCGCACAGACCTCAATAATTCCGGAGCCCATCTGACCGGCGCCGACGATACCTACTCGCGAGATACTATTTGCCATTGGCGTGTTTTCCTACCTTCTACTCTGGGTTATTAGCCAGCATTGTGCTTCATCCGAGTGCGCATTCGCTTGACGACGATCACAGCGCACTGGCTTTATTTACACGCTACTCACTTCCCCGGTTCCCCGGGCACGCTTTGCAGGACTTTTTACTTGAATTTCCCCCCCCACGAGCTTTGGGCAGCGGCTAGTACTGCATACGTTTTTCCAGCGCCTGCTGAATATCTTCCAGCTGCTGCTGAGAAGAGCGTGCCAACTCTTGCAGGTCGTTTCCGCCATGCTTTTCCAGCTCTTCCCACTGTCCGAGCATCTTATCCAGGCTGCCTTCCATCAACGTCAGATAAGCCATATCTGCGTGTGGCCCCTCCTCGTTCTCGAGGCGAGTCATGGTGGCGGTGTCGAGCTTGGTCTCCGACGGATCAACATCGACGCCGAGAGTCTTGACTAGCTGCGCTTCCTCTTCAGCAAAGATTGGCTCCGCCTGCTGCGCAATCTTTCGAGTCTCTTCCGAGACCGATTCCTTTGCAATCAGCGTCTGCGATGCTGTCTTCAGCGCCGCAGTATCTGCCGCCAGCTGAGCCAAGTTATCCCGAATGGCGGCAGTGGAGGCAACAGCACTCTGCTCCTGGCTTGACTGATTCTGGCTACCCTCGAGGGCTGCCTCATCGCTATCTCCACAAGCACTGAGACCAACGACGAGAGCAGAGGCCAGCACAGCGGAGCCAATACGCAGGCCACGCCCAATCAGAGAATAGGTGTCGCTGCTGGAAGCGGCTGCGCTATCGCGAATGGTGTCAGAGGACATTAGTCGACCTGCAGCTCGCCCATGCGATCCCAGTCCTGCTTATCAGGCAGCACCTGCGAGACAATCTTCGGGGTCTCAGCGAGCAGCGGCTTCATCGCCTCCAGGCCCTTGGCGAAGTGCTCGGAATTGACGTGGGCTTCACCAGCGTCATCATCGAACGCCTCGACGAGGATGTACTGGTTGGGGTCTTCTACGCTGCGGGACCATTCAAACCACTTGTTGCCAGCCTCTGCGCGGGTGGCAGCGGTGAACTCAGCGACGTGGTCCATCCATTCGTCGGCAAACTCCGGCTTAACTTGGTAATTCACAACGATAAAAATCATGTCGCCCACTGTATGCGCGTCCAAGCAGAATTGCACCCTTCGACGAATAGAGTTTCGCTGAGAATTTTTCTTACGCTGACCTCAGGTGACAGTTATATTGGTTTGTATGATGAACACTCCGCTCATTCTCACCTACCAAGATAAGACCCCACGCATTCATTCCAGCGCCTGGATTGCGCCCGGCGCGGTCATTATCGGTGATGTCGAAATCGGTGCGGATAGCTCCGTGTTCTACGGTTCTGTTCTCCGAGGAGACGTCGCACCGATCCGCATCGGCCAGCGCACCAATATTCAGGACAACTCCACAGTCCATGTCGACCGAGGTGTGCCCACAATTCTCGGCGATGATGTCACCGTCGGACACATGGCCTTGGTCCACGGCACCACGGTTGAAAATGGTTGCCTCATCGGCATGAAGTCCACCCTGCTTTCGCGTTCCCGTATCGGCGCTGGCAGCCTCATTGCTGCAGGTGCCGTGGTGTTGGAAGATCAGATTATCGACCCCAGGTCGCTGGCTGCAGGCGTTCCCGCCAAGGTGCGTCGTGAACTCTCCGCCGAGGAAGCAGAGGGCTTCATCGCCCATGCAGGGCGTTATGTGGAAACAGCGTCCAACCACCGCCACCTCCGCGAGGTCGACCTGGATATGGTGACTTTTAACTAGGCGGCTGCCGAGGCGCCTAGCTAAGCGGCTAGGCGGATTGTTTGACGGTCAACGTCGCAGCACTACACCACTGTCGCGCCCGCCGCGGCCAATTCCGCTAGTGCAGCCTTGCCGCGCTCCGGGTCCACCGCCGCGACCTGATTGCTCAGAACACGAACGGAAAAGCCCTCCTTGAGGCCATCGAGCACTGTGGCGCGGACGCAGTGGTCAGTCGCAACTCCCACCACATCGATTTCTTCGATGTCAGAGGCGCGGAGAGCGTCGGCAAGCGAAACGCCAGCCTCCGTTGTTCCCTCGAAACCGGAGTAGGCGGCGGCGTACTCCCCTTTTGTGACATCGATACGCACAGCAGCGGGGTTGAGCTGCTCAAAAAACGCGATGGCGCGCTGCATGCCGGGGTGAATCTCTGCGCCCGGGGTACCTGCAACACAGTGTTTCGGCCAGGTATCGACGAAATCCGGGGTTTCAGAGAAGTGCGTGCCTGGGTCGATGTGATTGTCACGGGTGGTCGCAAGAACCGAGTACTTATTCGCTGTGCCCGCAACATGCAGATATGTAGCGGTGTACGCTGCCTCAGCACCGTCGACGGCAAGTGCGCCACCCGCGGAAAAATCATTCTGAGCGTCGACGACTACCAGTGCCATGCGGGGGCGCGCCGGGCGCTGTTGTTCCTCGGAGTGGGCGTCGTTGCTGGTGTCTGCCCCGGTGCCAGCGTTGTCCGAGTTGTCCGCATTGACCTGTCGGTAGATTTCGGAGAAGGAAGCGTTCATGGCCTATATCTTGCCACGTGCCCACGTTCAGAGGAGCACGTGAACTATCGACAGGATATCGACGCCCTAGCGACAACACAGAGTCAATCCGGGAAAGCGGTTAAAATTGCTCCGGTAATTCTTTGATACGACGACGGCTCCTGGTCGCGTCCTCCAATACGGGAGGTTTTTATGGCAGGCGGACTTGTCGCGCTGCTTGACGACGTTGCCACGATTGCACGTGCTGCAGCGGCAACAACAGACGATATTGCGGCTGCGGCCGGCAAGGCTAGCGCTAAAGCCGCCGGTGTCGTGGTTGACGACGCTGCGGTGACGCCTAAATTCGTCGAGGGGGTCTCGCCGAAACGCGAGCTGCCGATTATTTGGCGTATCACCAAGGGCTCCTTGGTCAATAAAATTGTCATTATTCTGCCGATTGCGCTGCTGCTCAGTCAGTTTCTGCCCTGGGCGCTGACGCCGATTTTGATGCTCGGTGGCTCATACCTGTGCTTTGAGGGCATGGAAAAGGTCTGGGAGAAGATTAAACACCGAATCTCTCCGGATCAGACTGAGCAGGAGCGGATGGAGGCGGCGACCAACCGCACACCGAAGAATGAAGATTCGCTGGTGAAGTCTGCAATTTTCACCGACTTGATTCTCTCTGCGGAAATCATGGTGATTTCTCTCAATGAGGTCGCTAATCAGCCGCTGCTCAACCGC
This sequence comes from Corynebacterium sp. HMSC055G02, assembly GCF_001809065.1. Taxonomy (NCBI): domain Bacteria; kingdom Bacillati; phylum Actinomycetota; class Actinomycetes; order Mycobacteriales; family Corynebacteriaceae; genus Corynebacterium; species Corynebacterium sp. HMSC055G02. The sequence goes on from NZ_KV795675.1 coordinate 50,963, forward strand.
GCGCTGATTCTTATCGTGGTGGCACTCATCATCACGCTTGCGGTCTACGGCGTGGTGGGCTTCTTGGTCAAGATTGATGACATTGGCCTGCACCTGCAGTCCAAGGAGTCAGCCGGTATCAGCAAGTTTGGTGCGGCGCTGGTCAAAGCCATGCCAATCGTTCTGAACACGATCGGCATTATTGGCACGTTTGCCATGTTGTGGGTCGGTGGACACATCATGGTGGTCGGCCTCGACGAGCTGGGCTGGCATCTCCCCTACCAGCTGGTCCACAACCTTGAGCAGCTGTTTACCGGCGGCTTCCTCGGCTGGTTGGCCAACACCACCGGCTCACTGATTTTCGGCACCATCTGGGGTGCAATCATTGTGGCGATTGTCGCCGTGCTGCCATTCGGCCACGGCAAGCACGACAAGTCTGACCAGGAAAATGCAGCGAAGGCCTCGGCCTAGGAAAGCTGACGCTTAGGAGTACGTGACCTCACCGTCGACGTAGACCCAACGCCGCGCACGACGAACAAAACGGGAACGCTCGTGCATCGTGCCGACACCTTCATGGTCATGAAAGGCCGCTTCAAATTCCACGATGCCTTCGCGGTCGTCCTCGCCACCATCGACAGTGTTGATGATGGTGAGTCCTTCCCATTCGACACCGTCATCGACATTGATAACTTCCGGGCGGTAGCGCGGATGCCACGTCCGCCAGATGTAATCCGCCTCGTGGGCAGCGTAAGCGCTGTACCTCGCTGCCATCAGCTCAGCTGCGGTCAAAGCCTCCCGCTCACCGCGGTGCAGCGGGCCACAGCACTGCCCGTAGAGTCCCCCACCGCACGGGCACAAATCGGAATCAATAACGCAGGCGCGAGCGAAAAATGCGTTCCCGCTTCCTGCTCTAGCACCGTTTCCTGCTCCCAATCCGGCCTCCGTTACAGCACTGTTTTCTCTTACCTGCCGCCCCATAATCGCCTGCCCCTCCCCAATCTCACACGTGGTACTAAACGCGTCCTAACAACGTCTTTACATACCTACCAATTGACCCGCAGCACCGCTAGTCGGTTTAGCCCCGAGAGGCTTGACGACGGCTACCGCGTCGCCCTCGGCATTCCTTCCGCAAAGCCCGCAGCGGATTGAATTCCCACCACTGCCCGCTCAGCGAACTACTCGATGGTGGCCGAACCCGCGTATGTAAACGAAGAACGTACACCCGAGATAATGCGATCGATTTGATCCTCCACACCTTCGCGGCCGGGCTCCAGGTAGATTTTCGCAGTCGAGATGCCCTCTTCGAACATCTCACGCCGGGCTTTCTCAAAGGCCTCTACCTGCGCATTTCGGCTCTCCACCGCACGGTGTGAAGCCATGCCAAAGGACTCTTTGAACATGCGCCCGTCGACGTCCTTCTGGACATCTCCTGGGGACTCGAAAGTGCCGGCAAACCACGAGCCAATCATCACGTTGGACGCACCCGCAGCCAACGCAAGCGCAACATCGCGGGGATCCTTCACTCCACCGTCAGCCCAGATATGCACGCCGCATTCACGAGCAGCTGCAGCGCATTCGAGCACGGCGGAGAACTGTGGACGCCCAACACCGGTCTGCATTCGGGTTGTGCACATCGCACCCGGACCGACGCCGACCTTAATAATGTCGGCTCCCGCCTCCGCTAGGTCGCGAACACCATCGGCGGTCACGACATTGCCAGCGGCAATTGGCACAGGCGGGTTGAGCGCACGGACTCGTCGTAAAGCACGGAGCATCGATTCCTGATGACCATGTGCGGTATCGACAACGAGCACGTCGGCACCTGCGTCGAGCAATGTCTTCGCGCGCCCTTCAACATCACCGTTGATGCCGAGCGCCGCACCGACGCGCAGCTTGCCCTCCGCGTCGACAGCTGGCTTGTAAAGCGTCGCACGCAGCGCGCCCTTACGCGTGAGAATACCCACCAGCGCACCATCGGCGTCCACCACCGGAGCGAGCTTGCGCCCGGATGCAGTGAGCTGGTCGAAAGCGTCACGGGGCTCAATATCGGCCGGAAGCGTAAATAGCGAAGTGGACATGAGCGTCCCCACCTGCGCAAAGTTGTCAACGCCCGCCAGATCACGGCCGGTGATTAGACCAACCGGTTTGTTGTCTTCCACGACCACTGCCGCACCGTGCGCGCGCTTCGGCAGAAGATGGCGCGCATACCCCGCGGTGTGGTGAGGCTTGACGACGATCGGGGTGTCGAAAACCAGCCCAGCGGACTTGACCTTGCGAATAGTCTCAGCGGCAATATCAGCTGGAACGTCCTGCGGCAGGATGGCAATTCCGCCTCGGCGGGCGGTGGTTTCGGCCATCCGGCGCCCGGAGATGGCCGTCATATTGGACACCACAATCGGAATGGTTGTGCCGGTGCCATCATTAGTGGACAAATCGACACCCATGCGAGAGCCGACGGATGACTTCGACGGCACCATGAACACATCGCTGTAGGTCAGCTCGTAGGGCACGGACTGATTGTTGAGGAATTTCACATACCCCAGGATATGCTGATTTTTCCGGCGCGCACGGTGAGAGTGCACAGAGGTGAGCATCAGTGGCCGGCCTTGCCTGGTGTAGGTTCGAACGGGACTCCACTGACTCAACCGGGATTTTTCAGCCCCAGGAAAGATACTTAGCAGAATCTGATGAAAACGCCGATCAAAGATTATTTGTCCGAAATCGTCGAATCCGTCCGCCCCGATGAGTCTGGTGAGGTAGCGGACTATATTCCCACCCTTGCTGAAGCTAATCCCGACCGCCTGGCACTAGCTATGACCACGGTGTCAGGCCGCACCTACACCGCGGGCGACACCGATACTGAATTCACGATTCAGTCGATGTCCAAGCCCTTCGCTTATGCCGCAGCCATCACTGAGCACGGCAAAGACAAAATCGACAGTATTGTGGGCACCGAGCCTTCCGGTGAGGCCTTCAACGAATTGTCGCTGGAGCAAGGCACGCACCGACCAAAGAATCCGATGATTAACGTCGGCGCACTGGCGATCAACCAGTTCGTATGCCAGCCAGGTGCCAACTGGAAGACTCGCACCAAGCACATGGTGGAGCTTCTCTCAACTTTGGCTGGCCGCAAGCTCCGCGTTGACTACGACGCCTATGAAAGCGAAATGGACTCCGCGCATCGAAACATGTCCATCGCGCATATGCTGGCAGCTTACGGTTTTATCGAAACCACGCCCCACGATGCTGTCCGCGGCTACACCGCACAGTGCTCCGTGCTGGTCAACACCCGCGATGTCGCCATGATGACCGCAGTGTTGGCCAACGGCGGCGTTAACCCGGTTACCAACCAGACTGTGCTCGGCCGCTCGGTTGTTCGCCGAGTCTTGTCCGTGATGGCTATTGCCGGCATGTACGACGAGGCCGGTGAATGGTTTACCGAAGTCGGAATTCCCGCCAAGAGCGGTGTCGCCGGCGGCTTGCTGGGCGCGCTGCCTGGACAGGCGGGTCTCGCAGCCTTTTCACCGCGATTGAACGACCACGGCAACAGCGTCCGCAGCATTGCCATCTTCCGGAAGCTCTCCGAAGATTTGGGCCTTCATCTCATGGATGCCGATGCGATTGGTTCGCGTGCGCTGCGCGGTACACGCGTCAGCAATGGCCGCTCGATCATCGAGATTCAGGGGCCAGTCAACTTCACTGCGGCCGAGATTGTTCTCAACAGGTTGGCGACTTCCACACCGTCGGAAAGCGAAGCTGTCTTCGACGTCAGCCACGTTGGCGTTGTCAACCCGGTGGGGCGCACGTTGATTCTGGAAGCGATGCGACGTCTGAGCCACGAGGGCAAGGAGATCTTGTTCTACGACCCGGAGGGCGTACTGCCGAACCCAGATATGGGCGAGGGGCTACTGCCGGTCATTCTCCAGGATGCGCCGTAAACTACGCTAACCGAAATCTAATATGGATGGCGTTCGGGTAGTCTTGAACGATCGTAACGCCCGAAAGACAGCAGCGCGATAGCAACCGGAGGGATATAAATGCAGGTCAGCGATGTAGCATTAGTCTTCGAGGGCGGAGGGACTCGCAATAGTTACACGGCACCTTTCGTCGAACGGCTACTTCGCGAGGACATCGATGTCGGTTGGGTCGGCGGGGTAAGCGCCGGTGCCTCTCACGTAGTCAATTACCTTTCCCAGGATATCCAGCGCTCTATAAATAGCTTCACTGACTTCATTGCACAGCCGGCCAGCAGCGGCTGGCGCCCAATGTTGCGCGGGCGCGGCTATTTCGATGCCGAGTACATCTATGAAGACGCGGGGCTTCCCGACGGCGCCATGCCCCTGGATTACGAGACTTTTAAGAACAATCCAACTCCCTATCGGATTTCTGCTGTCCGAGCGGATACGGGCGAGACCATCAACTGGGGGCCGGACGATATCCCAGATCTACCCACGCTGATGAAGTACACTCGCGCCAGTTCGACGATTCCGGGCGTCATGCGTATGCCCTATATTGATGGCGTTCCCTTCGTCGACGGTGCACTGGGATCATCAGGCGGTATCCCAATCGATGCCGCAGAAGCAGATGGTTTCAAGAAGTTCCTCATCGTTCTGACCCGTCCGAAGGGATTCCGCCGCACCACCCCTAAGCGCCCACAGCTGCTGCGACAGATTTTCCGCAGTAACCCGGTGGTGGCTGAGCTACTTATCACCAGGCACGAGCGCTACAACGCCTCTCTCGATTGGGCTGCTGAGCTTGAACGAAAAGGCCAAGCATATGTTTTCTACGCCAATAATATGAGCATCACAAAGGCGGAGCGGAAGCGGTCGAAGCTGATACACAACTACAAGCTCGGCCGGGCGCAAGCCGATGCCGAATGGCCAGCAATTCGAGAGTTCATGGGCTTGTAGCTTCCGCCACCTTTAGGAAGCTTTTCGTTCATTCCTCTTTACTGCGTACGTAACCTTGTGTTAACCTTTGCGTAGCGAACAACCTCGTTAGGTAAGGCTCCTATATCTACATAGGCCGCTGCCCTGCACTTTATCGAGAGTTTCGAAAGACTCCCGAGGCAAGGGTCCATCTCAAGTGGCCACCTTTAGTTACGGCATTACATTGCCAACACTCATAGGCGAAGGAGCCATAATTTTTCAATCAACAGAAATTCCCTCCTAGCAAAGGAGCTGGGATACCTGGAAAAGGATCCACAATGACACAGACACAGAACACCATCGCCAACTTCTTCAAGCCGAAGTCTTCAATCAGCCCGTACAGCCTCCTGCCCGACACCGTAAGCATGCACATGACGGATTCTTACATTGCGCTGCCGGAGGACATCACTGTCGGTGAGGCACTGAGCACCTACGCAGCTGAATTTGCTGGTCTCGATGACGATACCTGTGTCTTCCTCGTCGACGATGAAGGCTACCTGACCAGCGATATTACACTGAAGGAACTCCGCGAATACGCCGACCGCGGTGCCTACATGAACACCGTCGGCGCTCCTGTGAAGGTCTTCGTCAAGCCCGAGGATCCAGCTGCCATCAGGGCTCGCCAGCTTATCGACGGGCGTCGCAGCGAGCTGCCCGTCGTCAGCAGTGGCAAGCTGGTAGGGGTTCTTACCGACCGCATCTCTGAGCGTATTCTTGGCAGGACTAAGGCAGCTAAGAAGGCAAAGAAGTCTAAGGGATTCTTCTCACCGATTACCGCGTTTTTCGGTGCCTCCAATAACTAGAGCGACTAACTTGGGTAGGCAACCCGAGTAACTCAATAGGCCAGCTAGCGTTTGTTAGCTGGCCTATTGTTGTTACCACACTGTTCTATCCCCAAAAGATGAGAGTCGACAGGAGGCAAATCGTGGCACGAGACTGGATTCGGGTAGCCCTGGGCATGTTCGCTGTTGCATTTGGCGCCAACCTCTTTGCCCCACTCCTGCCCGCGTATCGAATAACCGATGCTCTCAACCAGTCCCAGGTCACCTTTCTCTTCGCCATCTACGTCGCAGGGCTCATCCCCGCACTACTCATCTGCGGCCCACTTTCCGACCGACTCGGCCGTCGCGCCATCATCCGGCCCGCACTCATAACCTCTGCCGCCGGCTCCGTCGTCCTACTCACCGGCGTCTGGTTCCACTTCCCATCACTGCTGATAGGACGCCTTGTCGTCGGCATTTCGATGGGTATGGTAATGGCCGCCGGCGCCTCGTGGATTAAAGAGATTGCGCCCGTCGCACCTCAAATTTCCGCTCGGCGCGCAACCGTTGCGCTCTCCGCCGGGTTCTCCCTCGGCCCCCTGGCTTCCGGGTTGGTCGCGGAGTTTGCTCCCCGCCCTGATGTCATCCCCTATCTTGTTCATCTCGCACTGCTGCTTGGCATCACACCACTGACATGGAACGCTTCCGGCGGACTGCCAACCTCAGCGCACAGCGACACCCCGCAACGGTTCTTCTCCTCTGCCACCCTAAGCCCGAGATTCCTGTGGGCAGTCGCCGCTTGGGCACCGTGGGTCTTCGGTGCCGCGTGCACATCGTTCGTCGTCCTTCCGACAATCGCCGAATCCAGCTACCCCATTGCCTTTGCCGGACTCATCGCCTGCATCACGATGGGCACCGGCGTTCTGGTGCAACCACTGGTCACTCGAATCAGTTCCAGCAGCTTTATCCCGCCAGCTATTTTCGGTCTTGGCTTAACGACGGTCGGAATGTTGCTCAGCCTCATCGTCGCACTCACCCAGAACGTGTGGAGCGTTTTCCCCGCCGCTCTGACCCTCGGTGCCGCATATGGCGTAATGATGGTCTCCGGTCTCCGCGAAGTGCAAATTATCGCACCGCCAGCCGAGTTGGGTGCTGCCACCGCTATCTACTATTCGCTGACCTATGTTGGTTTCTTCGCTCCTTTTGTTATTTCTTTCGCAGCGCCGAAATTCGGGTTTGTGCCCGTTTTCGTCTTCGGTGCGATCATTGCAATGGTCTCCATGTATCCCGTGGCAAAGGTTGCGCAGTCTGCGGTGAGGTCCGACGGAGCGTCGTAAAGCAGACGCGACTGAAATTCTTGTTTTGGGGAAGCGAGCTGAGACGAGCTCTTGTATTCTTTCTTTCACAAAAGCTTGGCTCCGGCCCAGGGCTCCTGGGCGGGTTGCATAGGTTGTTGAAATTCAGCTCGATGGAATGAGGAATCATGAAGCAGCGCAGCTCTGGAATGTGGGAGAAGTTTGCGACAACTGTAGTGGCGGGTCTGGCAAGCGCCGCGTTGCTCACAGCATGTGGCTCGGGGGAAGAAAGCAGCAATGCCGGTGGTGAGGCAGGCAAAGAGTCGACCAGCAAGATGACGAAAGCAGATCGGTCAGCTCCTGCTGCAGCCGAAGATCAGCTCCTACTCACAAATGAAGTTCAAGGGGCGGACTTCTCCGGAAACAAGATTACCGGGTTCAAAGATGCCATGGAGATGTTTTCGGAAGATTCCATGAAGTTTGAACCGGCCGAATGCGCCACTTTCACCAACTCAACTGAGGAATTGGAGAATGCTGCCGGCGCTTACACGGACATTAAGGAAGAGAACGTCACTGTCAGCGTCTCGATATTGAAGAATCCTGAGGCGTACCAGAAGTACGAGGACAGCCTCGAAAAGTGCTCCGACGTGACGGCTACGATGGATGCTTCCGACATTCTGAAAGACTCCATGGAAGGTCAGGAGATTTCTCCTGAGATGCAGGACATGTTTAATGACATGGACATGACGACCACAATGAAACTGCACCGAGAAAAGTGGGAGCCAAATCTTTCCGTCAAGCCAGCTGAGTTCACTGCACACGAGACCAGTGCGAACATCAACGCCGGTGGCACGGATACTACGGCCACCAGCTACGACATTGTCGGGATCGTCAATGGCGTAATGGTAATGGTGTCCGCCGCCCCGACTCCGGATGTACCAACTGACAACATGGAAAACACGACGGATCCCATGCAGATTCCAGAGGCAACTCCAGAGTCTAAGGAAGCGGCAAAGAAGCGTGCCTTGGAGGTCTTCGATGCCCAGGCAAAGAAGATTATGGATGCTGCTTAGTTTTTCTTCTTAGCCTACTGTTTTCTGAAACCACAGTTTTTGCGAAATAGCGGGACGCAATCGCTGAGGAGCATCAGCACACAAGTACCGGAGTCTCCCTAGAACTCCGTCAATTCCTGCACTTTGGGACTCCAGAACGCAGCTCGTGGCGCGTTGAGAGTTTTAAAGTGCGGGTTCGTTATTTCGTCAAGTGCGCGCACGTAGTCCGGCACAATATCCCGTGGAATTCTCAGGCCCATGGTCAGGTGCGGAATCCAGCGGGAGCCGCGGCCGTCAGGGTTGAGACGACTGATTGCGCGAGCAGCCTCTTCCAGCTCATCGCTTGTTTCTAATAACCATGCGACAGTCTGTTTACTCTTTGTGCCGAACACTACCGTTCCTACCCTGCGAAACTCTGCTGGCATAAGCGGAGGGAGAATTTCGGCTGCTCGTTGGACTACCTTCGGTCTCATAGTCGGCGCAAAAGTCACAGTGATGTGGGGCTTTTGATTCTGCTGCGGGAATCCACGCTCTGCCAGTTGCGCAAAGATCTCTTTAACCTGCGCCTCTTGCTCAGGCAGAAGGTACATCAGGATGTTGTCAGGTGACACCACGTGACGCTTACTCCTCCCCTATTGCTGTCGGTCGACACACTTGAAGCACTGACGAAGGGCGCCGTTACTAGCGCTCTTCACCTAAGACACTCAGGACCTTGCACTAACCTTGCACTCCAGAGCATAGCGTAAGGATTTTCCACAATTTATAACCTACCTATTGAAATTTCTAGCCTCTTATTATTACCCCTGGTAAAAACAACTTTTTATTGGGATAATGGAGGTGGGCAGGCTTCCTGAAAGCCCTCTAGAGCATCTTCAAAAACAGTGTGGAATGACGGCCGATTCTCCACGTGGCACAAATACCGACACGGCTGGAAAGGTACGTAAAGACATGGCACCGAAACCTAAAAAGATTACGCCCCCGAAGAATCAAAAGTTGGTGAAGAGCAAGGCAAGCTTCAGTCGCGAAGAGCTCGCTGATTTGCTGGAGACGCTGGCGGCTCGCATCCGCGCCGGGGAAATGACTCTCGGCACTGGCAAGTCCGCGGTGACGATGACCATGCCAACATCGTTTAATACCACGATGGAAGTTGTCGATTCCCGAAAGCGTACCGGCATCGAGCGCGAGCTAGAGCTGGAAATCGACTGGATGGTCGACGAGGCTGGCGAGCCTGTCGAAAAGCCAGGACCAGCATCTGGCTTCGCAATCTCCTAGCAGGCTTGTTGCTGTCCGGTTTGTTCCGCGCAGCACAGTAACCTGCATCGAAGGCTGCGTTCCACTGCTTGTACTGGTCGCCGAAACGGACAACAACCATGTCCGCCTTCTCAATCAGAGTACGGGTGCGAATGGAGTTGACCTTCGAGGACTGGTGATCATGCCAGAATCCCGCAGGTGCCTCCCCCAGGTGGTCGCACACGGGCCGAGTGTTTCTCGGGTTGTAACGCCGTCTATGCATGCTTCGAGTTAATGGGCTCAGGCTTTTGACAGCAGTGACATCGGCCCAGCGGCCAGGGTGATACTGTCCAATCTGTCGCACAATGAACTCCTGCACGCCGAGGAGCGCCCGTCGCCGAAACAACTCACTACCGCTCGCCATTTCCGCAGGTCACAGCGAACAGATTTGAGTCGTTTTGGTCGATTTTGCGTCCTTTGGCCGTCATTTACCGCTGCGGCACTGGCCGACAAGCGAGCCGTCGTCAAGCAACACCCAATTACACCCGTCAGGCACCCACGCCTCCCCACATCGCATGAGGTGACGCTAACCTAATTCAGGAAAATTCGCGACGAAGGGAACGCGCATGGCCAAGGGCAAGAAAGGCGACAAGGGCAAGAAGAAGGACGCCGCCAAAGCCGCGAAAAAGCTCGCCGGCAAGGACCCCTTCAAACTGGCTGCGATGACACCGAAGAAGAAGTGCTGCAAATCCGGCATCCGCTGCCTGCGCTGCCCCGTGGTGCTACACAAGCTCAATCGCGAGATCAAAAACGGCGAAGTCGACCATGCCGCCCTGCTGCTCGTCACTGCGAAAGCCCGGATCCGGTAGCCGGCCCTCGCCCCCCCCC
>NZ_KV795675.1:61195-136922 GCF_001809065.1 Corynebacterium sp. HMSC055G02
CCCCCCCCCAGCCCGCCGTCAGGCCCGACCCATGAGCAGTGGTGTCGCGCTCTGTATGACACTGGTACCGGTTCTCCTGGGCTACCTGCTCTTCGGACACCGGCTCACGCACGTCACTCCAAGCACCGCGACAACGCTCCAGCGAACTCCCGCCAGGTCAGGAAGTTTTATTCCCCCGACATGAGGCCTCGGCCAGAACCGGGAATGTGACCGTCGGAGGATGGCACCTTGTGTATCCTTTGAGTGTCATTGAGCCCTGAAGGAGCAAGAAAGTAGCATGACCCACCCCTCCTCCGCCGCCTCTACGGTGGGCATCCGGTCCCGTGCCCTGCGTTTCGCACCGCGCCGCTCGGACTGGTCCCGCGCGACAATCGGGCGCGACCTCTCGGCAGGCCTCATGGTGGCCCTCGTCGCCCTCCCCCTCGCACTCGGCTTCGGCGTTGCGTCCGGTGTCGGCGCGGCGGCCGGAATTACGACGGCCATCGTCGCGGGTATCCTGGCCGCAGTCTTCGGCGGTAGCAATGTCCAGGTAAGCGGCCCGACCGGCGCAATGACCGTCGTGTTAATCCCCATCGTGGCCAACCATGGTGCCGATGGGGTGCTCGTCGTCGGCGTGCTGGCAGGGCTCATGCTGCTCGTGTTGGCGGTCACCGGTGCTGGCCGAGCGATGAAGTACATGCCGTTACCTGTCGTCGAAGGTTTCACCGCCGGTATTGCGTTAATCATCGGCCTCCAACAGCTGCCCGCAGCACTCGGTGTTGACGTGGACGGCGAGAAAGTCCTCGGGTTGGCGTGGGGCGCAATCAAAGCTTGGTTAGACGCTCCGGCATGGCAAGCGCCCGTGATGACCATTGCGGTGGCGGCTGGAATCGTGCTTGCTGCGCGCGTTCGTAGCGGCTTCCCCGCGGCGCTGGTGTTGGTAGCTGCCGCGACGGCCATCAACATGCTGGCAGACAGCGGCCTGAAGACAATCGGGTACATCCCGTCGACGTTGCCTGCCCCGCGCTGGCCACAGATCCCGTGGGAGCACCTGGATTCGCTTCTGTTGGCAGCAGTCGCCGTCGCAGCTCTCGGCGCGTTGGAATCGTTACTATCTGCGACGGTTGCCGACGCAATGACTGTTGGCGACCGGCACGATCCCGACCGCGAGCTCTTTGGACAGGGCGTGGCCAACGTCGTCGCGCCCCTGTTCGGCGGGATTCCCGCGACCGCCGCGATTGCCCGAACTGCCGTCAATGTGCGGGCAGGCGCAGGCACACGCCTGGCAGCGGTGTTCCATTCGCTGCTCCTGCTCGTCGCCGTACTCGTCGCGGCTCGGTGGGTGGGCGAGATTCCTCTCGCCGCGCTCGCCGGCGTGCTCATCGCCACTGCGATTCAGATGCTCCACCCGCGGAACCTCCGCTCGGTGATACGCGCCACCAAGGGCGACGGGGCGACCCTGCTCATCACAGCTGCCGCCACCGTCGTGTTCGATCTTGTAGTCGCCGTGCTCATCGGCCTCATTATGGCGGGCTTCTTCGCACTGCGCGATACCGCCCGCACGGCGGTATTAGAGGCCGCCCCGCTAGACGAGGGAGACCACCGCGACAAGGAGCGTGAGCTTCTCGACGAGCACATCGCCGCCTTCCGTATGGAAGGCCCCCTCTTCTTTGGTGCAGCGCACGATTTCCTCCTCGAGCTCGCTGATGTCTCGTCGGTCAAGGTTGTCGTGCTCCGCATGCGCTACGTTACGACGATCGACGCCACCGGCGCCCAGATGCTCGCCGACACGATTGGGCGCCTCGAACGCCGCGGTACCAGGGTCTTGCTCGCAGCCACGAAGCCCGAACATATTCCGGTGTTGCGCGAACTCGGCGTATTCGACCAGCTTGCGCACGAGAATCACGTCTTCGACAACACTCTCGACGCCATCGCCCACGCCCGACTGCATGCCTCGCGCATTCAGCATGAAGAGTCTGATGGCGCACCCGCGGCATCGCAGAGTCAATAGCTTGGCTGAGCCAGACAATGGTCACTCCGTCGCAGTCGACCCTGCAATCGTGGGTCCACATCCCCATCGCGCGACGCTTGAAAAACCTTTACACGTTGCACTTAAACTCCACGACGTGTCGTTGCAAAGTCACCTTCTCATTCGTGAAGCCGATGTGAGTGTAATCGCTTGGCGCGTAGCATTGGTGACATGCGCATTTTCACCGTGGGCCACTCCAACCTCGAGTTCGAGGACTTCGCTGAAATGATCAAGGCGGCCGGTGTGGCATCCATCGTGGATGTGCGCAAGCTGCCCGGGTCCAGGAAGTACCCGTGGTTCAACGGCGACCACCTTGCCGAACACCTTCCCACATGTGGCATCACTTACAGCAGAAGCGAGGGCCTAACCGGACGGCGCAACGTGTCCCACTCGGTGCCGTTTGAGGTTAACGGCAACTGGCGTAACCGCAGTTTCCACAATTACGCCGACCATGCGCTGGGCGAGGAGTTCTCCGACGCGATCTCGCAGCTACGGGCGAACGCAGCCGAAACTCCCACCGCGATCATGTGCTCCGAGGCGGTGTGGTGGCGCTGCCACCGGCGTATCATCGCCGGCCACCTCATCGCCCACGGTGACGAGGTTGGCCACATTATGGGCCTGGGTGCAGCCGGGGCGAAGGTGAGCGAGGCAACGCTCAACGACGGCGCAGTCATCGGCAACGATCTCCTCGTGCGCTACCCCGAGCGGGGCTAGCACATACACCAGAGCCCAGGGGGCTGCATCCTCCTCGACCTGACCTACGCTTTGTATTCATGGAGCGCCCGCCACCTTATGAGCAGCAGTATCGGAGGCGCACCAGCGGATAGCACGCTCAAACGAGCTTTAGGTTAGGAAATCTGAACCGCTCAATCTAAGAAGACCACCGGGGACTCCGGTAGCGCCCCAAAGCGCCGAATCGAAAAATCGATCTACCGTCTTGCCACGGACCTAGACATCGAGCTTAAAGTCCACGGTATCTCGTTGCAAAGTTACTTTCTCGTTAGCACCATGAAAAGGAGTGGTATCCAATGAAAGCGTTCGGATTCTTAAGCTTCGGGCATTACGCCTTCGGTGGCCAGCGCGGGCCATCTGCGGAAAAGATCGCCAAGACTCATCTGGAGATCACCCAGGCTGCGGACGAAATCGGCGTGAACAACGCGTCCTTCCGAGTCCACCACTTCGTGCCGCAGGCCTCCGCCCCGATGCCGCTGCTGGGTGCTGTCGCGGCCACCACCAAACACATCGAGATGGGCACCGGTGTCATCGACATGCGCTATGAAAACCCGCTCTACCTCGCCGAAGAGGCCGCGTCGCTGTACCAAATTTCCGGTGGCCGCGTGGCCCTGGGCGTCTCGCGCGGCGCCCCAGAGGTGGCTGACCGCGGCTGGGAGGCCTTCGGCTACAAGGGTAAAGCGCCCAACGGCGCGGACGTGGCGCGAGCCCACCTCGAGGCGTTCATGGCTGCAGTGGACGGCAACGGATTCGCCACCGCCGCACCGCTAGACCGGCAGTACCCCAACATGTTCCAACCCGGCTCCGCCCTGCCGGTCTTCCCCATGGTGCCCGAGCTGCGTAAGCACATTTTCTACGGCTCCGGCACCCACGCTTCTGCCGAGCAAACCGCCAAGGACGGGCTCAACCTGATGTCCTCCACCCTGGTCTCCGAGACCACCGCCGAGACTCTGGGCGAAATCCAGGCGGATCAGATCAGCCGCTACCGCGCCGCGTGGAAGAAGGCGGGCCACGATTGGACGCCGCGTGTGTCGGTGTCCCGCTCCGTCTTCCCCATCGTCGACGGCGCGGACATGCAGTTGTTCGGCATGCAGGCCTCCGGCTCCGATCAGGTGGGCATGCTTCCCGACGTCGGCGCCTCCACCTTCGGCCGCACCTACGCCGCCGAGCCGGACAAACTCATTGAGCAACTCAAAGCCGACGCCGCCGTCATGTCCGCCGACACCCTGCTCATCACCATCCCCACTGGGATGGGCGTCGACGTCAACGTGAAGATCTTGGACAACTTCGCCACGCATGTCGCCCCCGCGTTGGGTTGGCAGCCGAATCACGAAGGCCCAGTTACCGGCTATCCCATCGACTAATTCCTGCAGGTCGCAGGACCTTCGCGGAACCGTCAGTTCAGTGCATTTTGAATAGTTCAACACACGTTGTATTGTTCAGCACATGCTGACTATTGCTTCGCGCCTCGACGTCATGAACCGGCTCGGCCGGGCCATGGCTGATCCGACGCGTTCCCGAATCCTGATGACCCTACTCGACGGTCCGGGCTACCCGGCCGAGATTTCGCAAAGCTTGGATCTGACCCGCTCGAACGTCTCGAACCACCTGTCCTGCCTACGCGATTGTGGCATCGTCGTCGCTGAGCCGGAGGGCCGTAAGACCCGCTACGAAATTGCCGATCCGCACCTCGCGGCGGCGCTCGAAGCGCTGGTCAACGCGACGCTGGCCGTCGACGAGAATGCCCCCTGCATCGACACCGAGTGCTCGGTGCCCGGCTGCGGCGAGAAAGGAACGGACGCATGAGTTCAGCATGTGGATGCGAACACGAACCCGCCACGGAGATCGAAGAGCTCGATCGGCCATGGTGGAAGGACCCCGAGCTACTGCTACCGATCTTCTCCGGCGTAGCCCTCATTACAGGACTGGCGCTGGACTGGTCCGACTTGGAGACGCCCGCAACGGTACTGTATTGGCTTGGCCTGCTGTTGGGCGCTTACACGTTCGCACCTGGAGCGATCCGGAACCTTGTCACGAAGCGCAAGCTCGGCATTGGCTTGCTTATGACGATCAGCGCGGTCGGCGCGGTGATCCTTGGTTTCGTCGGAGAGGCCGCGGCGCTGGCGTTCCTGTACTCGATCGCCGAGGCGCTTGAAGACAAGGCGATGGACCGGGCCCAAGGCGGACTGCGGGCACTGTTGAAGCTGGTACCGCAAACCGCGACCGTGCTGCGCGACGGTACGACGGCCGAGGTCGCTGCGAAGGACCTTGAGGTTGGCGAGCTAATGGTCGTACGCCCCGGGGAGCGGATCGCCACGGACGGCATCATTCGGTCCGGACGCTCCAGCCTTGACACCTCAGCGATCACCGGAGAATCCATTCCGGAGGAGGTTGCGCCCGGCGACGAGGTACCCGCGGGAGCGATCAACTCCGCCGGTGTGCTGGAGGTCGAGACGACCGCAGCTGGAACGGACAACTCGCTGACCACACTCGTCGACCTCGTCGAGCAGGCGCAGGCGGAGAAGGGTGACCGCGCCCGGATCGCCGACCGAATTGCCCAACCCCTAGTGCCCGGGGTGATGATCCTGGCGGTGCTGGTCGGCGTGATCGGCTCGCTGTTGGGCGACCCCGAGACTTGGATCACCCGTGCGCTGGTGGTCCTGGTCGCAGCGTCGCCGTGCGCGCTGGCAATCTCCGTGCCGCTGACGGTCGTGGCCGCGATCGGCGCGGCCAGCCAGTTCGGAGTAGTCATCAAGTCCGGCGCGGCGTTCGAGCGACTCGGCGGCATCCGTCACCTAGCGGTAGACAAGACCGGAACCCTTACCCGCAACCAGCCCGAGGTTACCGGAGTGGTCCCGGCAGACGGATTCGATCGGGCGCAGGTGCTTTCCTTCGCGGCGGCGGTTGAGCAGCAATCGACGCACCCCCTCGCCGCGGCGATCGTGGCAGCGGAGCCCGAAGCGCCCACCGCCTTGGATATCAGCGAGGAAGCCGGTCATGGCATCGGCGGCACCGTCGAAGGCCGACGGGTGCTGGTCGGCAGCCCCCGATGGATCGACGCCGGGCCACTGAAGGCGGACGTTGAGCGCATGGAGTCCGAAGGCCAGACCTGCGTCCTAGTCACCGTCGATGACGCTCTCGCCGGGGCGATCGGGGTGCGCGACGAGTTGCGGCCCGAGGTGCCCGATGCCGTGCAGTCCCTGCACGACAACGACGTGGAAGTGAGCATGCTCACCGGCGATAACACTCGCACCGCCCGGGCGCTGGCTGAAATCGCCGGAATCGACGACGTGCGCGCCGAGCTGCGACCGGAGGACAAGGCAAGCATCGTCGCCGAACTCTCCTCCAAGACGCCGACGGCGATGATCGGCGACGGCATCAACGACGCGCCGGCACTGGCGGGCGCAACGGTGGGCATTGCGATGGGAGCAACCGGCTCTGACGCCGCGATCGAGTCCGCTGACGTCGCCTTCACTGGCCACGACCTCCGGCTGATCCCGCAGGCGCTGCAGCACGCCCGCCGAGGCAGCAGGATCATCAACCAAAACATCGTGCTGTCTCTGGCCATCATCATCGTGTTGATGCCACTGGCGATCAGCGGTGTACTGGGCTTGGCCGCCGTCGTGTTGGTACACGAAGTCGCCGAAGTCATCGTGATCTTGAACGGCCTGCGGGCTGCACGAGCGAAACGCTGAGGCTGTGACCGGCAAGTCTTATAAGGGTTAAACCACGCGCCGAGCGCACACACGTTGGACCAGGCGAGTCATTCGAGTTCACCACCTGGTCCTTCTCGATGCGTGCAGGCACGGGAACTGTGGGGGAACCTAATAGTTCAACGGTTCGATACCGCTTGCAGATTCTTCACACGAGGTAGCGGAATGGACCGAGGCCGAACGAAAACCCGAGTTAGAGACAGCGCTCTTCAACCTACCCCCAATAACGCGAAACGTCATTAACGCCTCGCGTTACACGTTGAACTTGAACTCGACGGAGTGTCGTCGATAAATAACCATTTGATGCGCGCGTGCGGAATTAACAACGAAATACCGCTAAAACAGACAACATATGGGGTGCACAGAAACACATATAAGTTCTGCGGAAAACCTATAGGGTGCGTCGCTAAAAACCGCTGTGCGCGAAAAACATAAAGGGTTTACGGACCCGGTCCCAGACCCCTCAATACTCTGAGCCGGAAGAATGGAAAGTGGAAGGTTGATGTATCCCCACTATTTATTTTTTCCGTTTTTCGGAGTACATCGGGAGCTACAACTGCGGACCAGCTCTGTGTGAACTAGATGAGAAGGCGCAGCAGCGAATCATCGACGCTGGACAGTTGGTGCTGCGGGCACGCGAGCGGCACCCCCAGCGGTCACTCGCGGAGCACTACAACCCGTTATCGATGGACCCAATTCTGCTCAAGGCTCACAACAACTTGGACCGGGAAGTCGATAAGGCTTTCGATGTGGCACGCAAACTCACCAACGAGCGCCAGCGCCAGGAGCTACTGTTCGCCAGCTACGGGGAGTTGGCGAGGGGCTATGTCTCCTCGCTTTCATCAAAATCGAAACCACCAGCAGGGTCGTTCCCCGTGCGGGTGATTTTGATCGGTCCCGCTGCTGGGTGTAGAACCCTGTCGCTGGCAACGCCGGGAACTATGACTGTGCCCGACGAGAACACGTCACTGCCATAACGCGGCTCACGGTAGACGAACATGGGTCGTTCACTACTACTGGTGGATTTCGGTTTTGGTGGTGGGGGGATTACCGCCGCCGGCCTCGATTTTTCCGTTGAGGAGGTCGTTGACTACTTCCCGATGGTGAAATGGGCCGATGGTGAGGTAGAGAGGAACCAGTCACCTGGAAGAGATCGATCCAGTCGCTGGTGTGCAATCTGGGAGGTAGGGTCGCGGGGTCGATTCCTCGCGAGCGCAACCATGATTGTGTCTCTGAACGTGATGAAAACAACCCTGCCCTTCGGAGAATTTCCCCTATCCCGCGTCCCCGGGCAGTGAAAACGGTGTGCACCATCGCCTGAAAGGCTTTGCGCTGCTCTATCGGAATCTTCGGGTCACCCACCCGGCGGATCACTAAGATCCCCCCGTCAACGTTTGGCTGTGGCCGGAAAGCAGACCTTGGTACTCGGGAACCAAGGTGAAACGTGAACCATGGGGACCACTGAGCCGTCATCATCGTGCTTGCACCTACCCCGGCCCGGCGGCGAGCGACTTCCCACTGCATGAGGAGTACAGCGTCAGTCCATGCCGGCGCATGCAACAACTTTCGAAGAATGGCAGTGGTGAGGTGAAAGGGAATGTTTCCCACAATGACGCAGGGAGTGGCGGGTAACCGGAAGTTAAGGAAATCATCATGGACCACTTCGACCGCCGCCGAGGCGGTCTTTTTTGTGAGTTTGGCAGCTAGTTTTGCGTCTACCTCAACTGCCGTTATCGCCCTCCCCAAGTGGGCCATCGGGTGAGTGAGGGCACCGCTTCCTGGCCCGATCTCAATGATGGGGCCGGAGGTTTGTTTCACAAGATCGACGATGGAGTTGATGATCTTGTGGTCTGTGAGAAAATTTTGGCCATGCTCGTGACGGCCGTATCCGTATGCAGACATCAGGTGTGCTCCTTGGAGTTGAAACGGAGCCGGGCATGACAAATAGCCGCCCGGCTAAAGGACCGGAGCGGTTTCTAACCTGCGGGAGGGAGAAAACCGCCTTAGCGGCTGGTGAGCGGCCGCATGAAAACGGAACCTGAAATCAACATGGGCCTATCGTATCCAATTAATTTCGCAGGGTCCAATACGGTGAGAAAGAAGACAACCGCACCGCAACAGTGCAAGACCTCTCTGGATTGGAATTTGTCCTACCTTCGGCTCGTCGTACAGACGCCACTGGCGTATTTTGTCTCTGGGCAACGAGGGGGAGTTACCCCCACCTCCGGATGTTTTTAAGGTGCACCCCTTATTACGCTGTGGTGCGGGAGTAGTTTTGTCCGACTGATCGGACTACCCACCGACGTGGGGCGGGTAGTTCGAGGTCCCAGCAGATGATCGCGTCGATTTCGCCGCGTTCAAAGGATGCCACCATGGCGTCGTAGTCGGGGCGAGCCACATTCTTCTTTGACGCGGAAATGGACTGATCGACGTAGTTATGTCCTATGTCCAACGTCCAAGCCACGCTGCTTTGCAATGGCTTCACAGTCCTGACGCTGCCGGTCGATGGTGAGGCCATCCACGTCAGCGTCTCGCGAGATACGAAGGTAAATAGGAGCGCGTGTTGCCAAACGCTTTTAATAAGGCCCTTAGCTAACATTGAACTTAAACTCGACCACGTTCCGTAGCCGAATAACCTTTGGAGCCGCGCCGTCAGTTAGCAGAGATGTGGCACCGCAGCGCCTAGGCAAGAGGAGGCAGATGAGTATCGACGATATCGCGGACCACGTCGATGTCGACGCCGAAATACTGGTGCACCAGGATGTTGCGGAAATCCCGAATCTGAGGCCAGACGATCTCAGGGTGCGCGCCGGTGATCTCATCGGGAAGATGGTTCACGGCTTCGCCGGACTGCGACTCACAGCGGCACCGCCTCGGCGAGCGTCGAAGCGGATACCGGGTGCCTGAGCAACTGGGCAGGAAACACGTCGATGCCATCGCGCCCGAACAGAGCGCGACTCTCCTCGAGCAGACCAGACGCACGCATCAGGAGACGTCCCTCCGCAGGGTCCATCCCGACGAGGATGTCGATGTCCGATCCTGCAGACGCGGTGCCGCGCGCGACGGACCCGAACAACTTCGGGTTGGTCGCGCCGTACCGATCGAGGAGCACCTGGAACTTGTCAAGACGCGCAACGAGAATCTTGCGTAGGGCAAGCGTCTCGGGCGTCACGACGGTCTCAGACATGCTTCCGGGGGTAACGGGCTCGGCAGCACGTCGACATGGAGCTTTGACATTGAAGCGGAACTCCACCGCGTTCTTAAGGGCCGACGACATTCTCCCGTCTCACCGCCGCACCAGGCGGCACTGACGCGCTGCCACCACTTACAGCCGGTCGTCTCGCCCGCCCGCCATGACGCACTCAACGAACGAGCGATAGAGCAGGCTTACACGCGTCTCGCACTAAACGACCGGGCAGCAGCGTCACGGAGGTTCCGAAGTAGCGGCTATCGCAGTGCACCTAAGGGGTTGGTGAGGGAACCAGCCATTCGGCAGCGGTACGGAACGTAGCCCTCAGTTGCGGGTGCTCCCGCACGATCTCTCGCTGCCGCTCCGCCGGCAACCCGAGCTCGTGCAAGAGGTTGAGGATTACGACCGCGGTCGTCACCTCGACGACGGCGATCAGCTCCTCGATGGAATGGTTGGACGTTCTGCCCTCGTGCGCGAGGTCATTGCGGGCGCGCGTCGTCCACTTCGCCCAAGGGTCGACATCCGGTAAGAGCTGTGCGATCGCTTCCTGATCGGGTCGCGCGGCGAGGGCATGGAGCCGATCACGGAGGGTCGGGTCGTTGCGGATCGCCCCCTTGAACCTGTTTCGGTGCTCATCGGGTACCTGCGCCAGCATCGCCTCTCGCATCGCCCTGAACTCCACGTTGGGGAACGGTTTCTCGTCGATGCGGAGGTTGCGGTGCAACACCTCGGCAGCACCGACTGCCGTCAGAAGATTGTTCTCAACAAAACGGGCCGGTGCGTAGCACAAGCCCAAGATCATGTTTGTCGCTGCCTCCAGGCGGCCATGGGCCTCGCACCATCGGGGCATGACCTCCTCAAATGGGATCGAGCCGCAGGTGAAGAACATTCGGTGGTGATCGACGGCTTTCGCGTCGTGTTTTCCAAGCGCGGCCGGTGAGTAGAGCACATCGGCACGTCGGCGCGGCAGCGGGCGGCCATCAGGGAAGTGCGACTCGGTCCCGGCAACTTCCAGTCGGAGCCAGATCACTCCGGCCGCGCGATGCGTCGCCAGGGAGATCAGGTCCTGCACCAGGCTCGCCTCCTGCAGAGCAACACTCAGAGAGAATGGTTCGGCTGGCACGACGCAGATGGACACCGTGTCCCGCATACGTCCGACGCTTCCTCCCTTGCGCTGGTCGAAGAATGGAAGCGTGTGCGTGTGCTGAAGGCGATACTCAGTGTCGTCGACCACGACCGATTGCGCCTCGACCGGCTTCACCGAGATACGCCCGGTCCCGTCGATCTTGCCGTCGGGAGCCCCGAGGGATCCTTCGAACACAGAAGACGCCGCCCAGAGACTCAGATCCTCGACTGAGACTTCTGCCCCAGCGAACGCCGGATCCGCGTCACCGCTGACATGCGCGCCGATGATGGCGACCGTCGCGGTCACGGTCTGCTTATCAGGGCTCGCCACTCGCGCACCCATGGTCCTTCTGGTGCTCCTAGGAACACAGCCGAGCAGTGTGATCTCCCTGAGCTCGGCCACACCGTGCATGACTTCCCAGGTGCGGGTTCCTTCGTGAACAGCAGTCCATCCAGACGAGTCCGTCGTCAAGATCCGATCCTCGAAGGTGCCGATCAGCGACAGAGAGAGACCATCTTCCGGGTCGTACCGTAGGACACCCGGGACCTTCTCGCTAGGGGCTTCCGGCAGCCACCACACGCCAGCCCACTCGCCGGCCTTGTCGAGGTTGAGAGGATCATTAGGCATCGTGCTCCCGGTCCGGGCTCCTTCCTGTCTTGCGACCAGATGTCAGGTCGAAAATCTTTACTCCACCACATGCCCCCACGTAGGACAATCTACAGCGAGATCATGGTCAACTGAGATCGGATGCGGCGACTGGCACACAATCGCAGTTCGACGCGACGGCACAGCCCTCGCAACTGGCAACAATCAGCGAGGGCAGACCGACGTCGCCCGGTGGACACACCTGTCCGGGGTCTCTGCCGGCTACCCTGCACACCGTCGGCTTACACGAAGACGGCACCGTCGTCGCCGTCAGCGACGACAGCAGAGGCCAGTGCGAGGTGTCATCGTGGAGAAGCATCACCTCAGTAGCGGCCGGCTCCGTCCATACGCTCGCGCTGAGCCAGACCGGAAGGGTCTTCGGAACGGGCGACAACCAGTTCGGCCAGTGCGATGTCCAGTCATGGACCGGCATCACAGCGATCGCAGCCGGAGCGAGACACTCGCTCGGGCTGCGCGCCGACGGAACAGTCGTGGCTGCGGGCGACCACACCGAGCAGCAATGCAATGTCAACGCCTGGGCCGCTCGACCACAGATGAACTGAAGTCCAGCGTGCCCGATAATCGGCCGTCGATCACACGTTGAATCTAAACTCCACCGAGTTCCGGCACATAGGTACATCTGAACACGGGGTTCACGTGCTCCCCCTCCCCACGGTCAGTGCTCGCTACTGATCAGGGGACACAGGCTCACCTTCGACGTGGGTCAGCCTGCAGGACGCCACGAAGGAGGTACCGCGCCATCACGCCGGCAGGGAACCCGGCTGAGACGCCACATACTAGGGATCTGAAGAGGGCTCGACCATGCCAGCGGTCGGCCCCTATTCCTTCGCGAGCACGGCGTTATCCGTCAGGCAGAAGTCATCGTTGATCTTGATGACCAGCGCAACGAGTAGGCGGAGCGCTGTTAGATACGTGTGGCGGTGAACGCGGTCGTCGTCACCGTCTGCCTGTGATCCATGGAGGTAGCGGTTGCGCAGGCTAGGTCCGTTGCTGAACTCCTTATCGTTAAGGAAGTAGTTGAAGTAGCTGACCTCCGCGGCGCTGAGCAGCGTTGATCGATGCACCAGCCATCCGGCGCTCACCATCTCGTCAATGGCTTTCTGGCCGGCCGCCGAATGATGGAGACAGCTCGTCACCTCGTACTCCCAGAGTTCCTTGAGCACATGCAATTGTGGCGCGCTTGCAAACGCAATTCGGTCACGATCTCCGGTCAGGATGCCCTTCTCGACCAGGAAGTCGATGTTGCGCTGTTGGTACTCGTGGAACTGGTCGTAGGCGATGTCATTGGCGATGACCAAGTGGAGGAAGCTCTCTGCCTCCAGATCGCTGCTGATGTGCACCAATCCGGATTGGTCCGAGAAGAGCAGGTGCTGAATTCCTTGGATGTCCGCGTTGTTGGCAACGTAGGCGTACTTATCCACAACCTGACTCGGGATGTCGCCGTAGGAAAGCTGCTCCGATGTGATTGTCAGCAGCTCCGGGTCAACCTCGCCGTAGTCGACATGCAGCGTGAACTGCTTGAGGACGCTCTCCATCTCTGAGAACAGATGGCGGCTCTTCTCAAGGTAGGTAGCGGTCGGGCTGGAGGCGCGGTACTTCAGCCCCTTGGCACCGAACTCCTGCTCAAGGTAGTCCGTGAAGAACCAAGCGATGACCGACTCGAGCTCTATACCTTCGGAGCTGAGGAAGCGCTCGTACATCAAGGTCTGGAGCAAGGACGCCTGATCCTTGAGCCTGAACACCGCCCCCGTCCGGTAGTCGCCCTTGCCCGGCGTACCCATGAACCGCTCGAAGACGCCAAGTTGCGCTCCGTAGGAAGGAAGTTCCAGGAGCATGTGGTCGTTGGCGAACTGGAACAGGTGAACAAAGTTATTCAGGATAGTCGGGTAGTCGAGGTTCTCCGTGAGCCAGGTTCGACTGTAGGAGTACTTGCCAACCATGCCGTCCAAAGACTGGACGACCTCTTCGACCTGATCGGCCGAGATGCCCACTTCGCAGCCGGTCTTGATCCCCTCCGTGGACTCGAACATCTTCTTCGTGAGCGCATCTGCCTTGCGACGAGCCTTTAGCTTCAGTCGTGCATCGACGCCGGTGTTCTTGTCAGCTCGTGCGGATGCGATCAGCTTGACGAAGTTGAGGTTGGGCTCTTCCTCATCGAGATATCGGTCAAACAGGCCACGCTGATCCGCGGGAGTAAAGCTCTTCGGAAGATGGATTGGATCCCGCCCCTCGGACTGGAGGAACTTCCGCGCAAGCAGCTCAGCATTGCGCGGCTCATCGAGTAGCAGGGCCCGAATTTCCTGGTCGTAGGCACGCACGAGTGTCTGGCATGAGAGCAGATCGTGCGGGTGGAAACTCTGCTCTTGAAGTGCAGCAAGCACGATCGAGTCAGTGCAGCGCTCGAAGACCTTGTTCTTTCCGAGGAGATCGAGGACGTCTGTGCGGTACTGAAAGTCAACGTCCTGAACGAGCGTTGAGAAGGTGGCGTCAGTCACTTTGCCGAAAAACCTGCCGATGACTTCCCGGATCTCGGAGACGTGCGCCAGAGGCGCGTCTCGCTCTGCTTCGGCCAGGTCCTTCGGGAGAACTTTGTGTTCTAGGAACAACGCGAGATGATGCAACTCAACGATGTCGTTTATGCCTTGATCGCCACGAGTAGCATCGAATTCACGGACGAGCTCTAGGAGGCGGTCGGCCTGCCAGAAGGTTCCGTAGTCGCTGAGGCCGAAGAACTTCAGTCTCTTCTCTGGTCCGCTTTCCGACACTCGAATCTCCCTCCCGGTAGGCGTCACTCTATACAGTTCGGGGGCGCCTAGTGGCACGAATTTGAAGTTGTTGCCTGATCGTGCAGCAGTCCCCTTGGGCGGAGCCGTCGTCCACGTCGATCGTTGCGCCGGCTCCTCGTTCTGTCGTGGAAGCGAGCCGAACTAGCGGCGCATCACCCCGAGGCGGACACGACCTACGTCTCCATGGGCATAGTCCCGCGCCCCATCGGGCTCCTCCCCACCGCGGAGCGGCGCACGACGGACGATGTACAACTACGCGGGTAGGTCCCTGGCAAAAGCGCCGGGCACTAGTCCTGACTCAACACTCGACGAGAATCATCAACGAATCTCACTAGTTATTGAAACGGAACTCCACGGAGTGGCGAAAGAAGGCTACCTCACTCAGTTGCAAGCGATTCGAGAAGCCGAAAAGTGTGCCGCAAGGCGTTTCCTGCTCGGAAAGGCAGCCTCCGCAGGCTAGATCGTTCCGCGTCATGAAGAGCTAGCACCGCCGAAGTTCCCCTCAAGTCAGATTCGGACTCATTCTCACAGTCAGTCGCGGAACGAAAACCAACTTAGTACGGTCCCGACTGCAACTAAAACTGTTCCTGCCGAAACTAAATACCATCTTCTAACCGCTGGCGAAGCACGACTTCCTCTTCATCGCTGAGCCCAGCGAGTCTTTCCCCCTGCTGTTCTTCTTCGAATCGCAGCGCATCCGCCAATGTTTCTTTCAACGGGCGAATCTGCAGGCCAGCTTCGTAGGCTGTGGCGCAATCGAGTAGCGCGATGTTGCGAAACTGTTCACCTGGTACCCACAACGGCAACGATTTTGGGCCCATCCACGGGGTTACATCATTAGCGAGAAGCAGTTCATCAGAGCAAGGTCGCTCCGTAGCCTCCGATGCGGTTAACTCACGCGAAATCTTGAACACATCGGACAAGGAAGTAGCAAACCCCGTGGCGTTAAAGGTTCCGAAAGTTCCAACTTCTGCAGACTCAACTATCCAGTCTGCAAGGTCTTTCACATCAATCATAGCGACGGGAAACGCCGGGTCTGGGACGATCACGTTCTCACCCGTGGGATGCGCGAAGCGCCACGGATAGTAACCACTGCGCCCTGTTTCGTCGCCGTAGCCGGCGATCAGACCGGGTCGAACTACCATTACCGACCTATTTATGTTGCGATAAATCGTTTCGCAAGCAGACTTTGCGGCCGGGTACTGCCCCATGTTCTCCATGTAGTCAATTTCAAGCGGAGTGACTACGGAATCAGACTCGGAAGAAATACTTCCTTGGTCCTCATATACGCTGCTCGAAGACACAAATATACGATGCTTGGCCTGGAGTTTCGTCGCCGCATCCCGCGCATGCTTCGGCTGACTCGTCAGATCCACAATGGTGTCCCAAGTTTTCCCCGCAACCTCATCGTACGCACCGTCACGGTCACGGTCTGAACTCACAAATTCGGCTCCGTTGGGAACCTTCCCGTTACCCCGCGCGAGGCAAGTAACTTGATGTCCTCGGTCGATTGCTGCCGCCGCAATGTGTCCTCCAAGGAAACCGGTACCACCGAGCAATAAAAAGTTCATGTCACTAGTTGTACACGAAACCTTCTCACACGTGACCAGTCCTAATCCCAGCGCATCGAAGCTGGAATAAGATGTCAGAGCAGGATTACCCCACCATCTGTCAGAGCTTCTTATTCGGCTAACCTACACGTTGAACTTGAACTCGACCACGTCACCGTCGTGCATGATGTAGTCCTTGCCCTCCTGGCGGACCTTGCCCTTGGCCTTCGCCTCGGCAATCGAACCGGCCTCGACCAAGTCGTTGAAGGACACAATTTCAGCCTTAATGAAACCGCGCTCAAAATCAGTGTGAATCACGCCGGCAGCCTGCGGAGCCGTAGCACCCTTCGGAATGGTCCAGGCGCGAGACTCCTTCGGGCCAGCGGTCAGGTAAGTCTGCAGACCAAGAGTGCGGAAACCAGCGCGAGCAAGCGAATGCAGACCCGGCTCGGTCTGGCCAATTTCAGCCAGGAGCTCATTGCGGGATTCCTCATCCAGCTCCAGAAGGTCCGACTCAGCCTTGGCGTCGAGGAACACACAGTCCGCCGGTTCCACAGCAGCGGCCAGATCCGCGCGGCGGTTCTCGTCGGCAAGCACTTCCTCATCAGCGTTGAAGACGTAGAGGAACGGCTTTGCGGTGAGCAAGTGCAGCTCGCGCAGAGCGGAGAGCTTCACGTCATCGGAAGCTGCGAAGAGAGTGCGTCCCTCTTCCAGCACAGCGAGAGCCTGCTTGACGGCTTCAACCTCACCGACCTTTTCCTTATCCTTCTTGGCTTCCTTTTCCAGACGCGGCAGCGCCTTCTCAATAGTCTGGATATCAGCCAGGATAAGCTCGGTTTCAATCACACCGATGTCAGAGGCCGGGTCAACCTTGCCGTCGACATGCACAACGTCATCATCATTGAAGACACGGACGACCTGACAGATAGCGTCAGCCTCGCGGATGTTGGCGAGGAACTTGTTACCAAGACCTTCGCCCTCCGATGCACCCTTGACGATGCCGGCGATGTCCACAAACGACACCGTAGCCGGAAGAATACGCTCGGAGCCGTAAATTTCGGCGAGCTTATTCAAACGTGGATCGGGAAGCTCCACAACGCCGACGTTCGGCTCGATGGTGGCGAACGGATAATTCGCAGCCAGCACATCGTTGCGTGTCAAGGCGTTAAACAGGGTTGACTTTCCGACATTGGGCAGACCGACGATTCCAAGTGTAAGACTCACATTGCCCATCTTACGGGCTTGGGGAGACAGATTTGAACTCGCCCTAGCTTCGTGAAGTTGCCCCCTATCCCCTGCGAACCCCCATAATGAATATGTGAGCAATAAACCCAATGAAGGCGAAGAGCGGACTGCGCAGTCCGAAAAAGACGCTATCGATCACGTAATGGGATCGGAGCCTCTGCGTATAGAACAGTCTCTGTCTATACCCTCCGACGCCCATAAGTCAGCGGCAACGCAACCGGATTTGCCGGAAGATGCTGAAAACCTCGATGAGCTTATGAGCGAAAACGACTCCGAGTCCATCGACCGCGCCGACGTCATCGGCGAGGGCGCCCGGTGGTTCGCAGGTTGGTGTCTGCGCTTCCTCATCACAGCAGCGGCGCTGTACGTCAGCGCTATGATTCTGGGAAAGATTTGGGCTGGCGTTCTGCCGATTTTGTTGGCCCTGATTGTCTCCACGGTGCTGGCCCCGCCCGCCGTGTTCCTGATGAAACACCGCTGGCCCCGCGCACTCGCCGCACTGACGGTCATCCTAGGCGCGGTGGCGGTGCTTGGCGGCGTTGTCGCGTTCCTCGCCCCGACTGTGCAGTCGCAGTTCCCAGAATTGCGTCGCCAGTTCACCGACGGCATTCAGGAAGTCCAGAACATCATTCAGGCCCCGCCATTTAACGTCAAGGATGAGCAGATTCTCGATGCTCTGGACCAGGGGTCCACATGGCTTCAGGAGCGCTCCGGCGATATCGCCAACACAGTCTTCCAAGGCATCTCGGTGGTCTCCTCGGCCGCCGTAACCTTGATGGCAATGTTGGTTCTGACGTTCTTCTTCATCAAGGACGGCCAGGACTTCCTGCCATGGCTCCGCCGCCTGACCGGACGTCGTCTCGGCTGGCACCTCACCGAGGTGCTCACCCGCTCCTGGAACACGCTGTCGGGCTACATCCGCACGCAGGCTATCGTTTCGCTTATCGACGCGGTCTTCATCGGTGCCGGTCTTGCAATTTTGAATGTGCCGCTGGCAATGGTTCTGGCCGTGGTGACTTTCTTCGCTGGCTTCATTCCTATTGTCGGTGCGTTCACCGCCGGCTTCATTGCAGTGGTAGTCGCACTCGTCGCCAACGGCCTGACTACAGCAATCCTCGTATTGCTCATCATCATTGCTGTCCAGCAAATCGAGGGCAACATCCTCTCCCCAATCCTGCAGGCCAAGGCTATGGACTTGCACGCCGCAATCGTCCTGCTGGTCGTTCTGCTCGGTGGCGGTATCTTCGGCATCATCGGCGCCTTCCTGGCGGTGCCAGTCACCGCAGTCGTCGCGGTCTGGTTCCGCTACCTCGGCGACCTCACAGATTTGCGTACGGGCGACAAGACCGCAAAGGACATCGAGTTCGCCACGGACGCCGGATCGATCTCGGGTATTCAAATTGAAGCTGCCGGCCGTGCGATGCGCGACCGACTGGCTTCGTTCCGCCTGGGCAGTGACGACTCCGACAGCTCTGCAGAGAGCGCCGTGAAGGCAGATGCTCGCACCGCCGGTAAGGTTTCCCCCGATGCTGGTCCGACCAAGCAGGAAGAGGGAACGATGACCAAGGCCTTCCATAAAGTCTCTGAAGTGGTCTCCGGGTCTTTCTCTAAGAAAAAGAAGTAAGGCGAAATTTTAAGACACGGGCGAGCCCACATACCGGGCTTGCCCGTATTATCACTAATAACCGGTAGGATACGCATTCGTGTCGAACAGATCAGCAATAACCCGTAAAGGCAGTGGAAACAAACCCCTGCTTCCACGCGTGCCAATGTTTGTGCCGCCGTTGCTGATGCTTCTAGCTGGCGTTATTGGTTTGCTCTTTTCTGTTCCCAACGGTTCGATTGGCAAGCCCTACTTCATTGCTTTTGCCGTGGCTGCTGTGGCCGGAACACTGTTGGTGGTTCCTCGCGGTCTGGTAGTTACCGTCGCTCAAATCCCCATTTTGTTCGCGCTTGTCACCTTTTTCACAGCGTGGTTTACCGGTTCTCTCGCCGATCCCGAAAATGGTGGCGCGACCGCGACGACCTCTAAACGCGCTCGCCTGGTGACCTCCGCATATCCCATCATCCAGCAGTTCCCGTGGCTGCTGATCTTGATGATCATCTGTGTCATCATCGCAGTATGGCGTTACCTCGAAATCACCCGCACCCAGGAGAAATCCCTCAACACCCAGCGCAAGGCCGCTAAACAGCGCCAGCACCGTGACGAAGCCGCTGTCGAATCCAGCTCTCAGGTGCGCCGTCGTCTCGCCGAATCGGATCGCCGCGTAGCTTCTCGCTCTCAGGAACGCCCTGCTTCACGACGTCCCGCTGCGGACATTATCCGAGATGCCGAAGCTCGCCGCCAGGCGCGCCAGCAGGCTGCACGCTCTCGGCAGGAGACTTCTCGTTCTGGTGCCCGACCGGCAGCGAGCGCCAGCTCGGCATCGCGCAACGCCGAGCAACTGCGTGAGCGACCAGTTGACCGCTCTGGGGAGCGCGCCCAGCAGCGCTCGAATTTCGCACAGCGGGCCCAGCAGCCAACATCCCGTTGGCAGTCTCGCCCGCATCCGGGACAGGCGCAGTTCACTCAGGATTCCACTTCGTCAAACTCGACCAGACAGCAGCCTCGTCGTCCGATTGAACGGCCAAACGCACCGCAGCGGCCGAAGCAGGAGTTTCCCCGTCGTCAAGCGGCAGGAACGGCACGGATGTGGGGAGAACAGTCTTCGCCGGAGTCCCGGTCCGAAAAGCCTCAACAGAGCCCCGCACGCCAAGTAGGCAACCACCGCCGCACCGAGGAGTGGCCACCGCGACAGCAGCGTCCTCGCCAGGAGCGCATAACCGGGCGCGATAGCAGGTCTCGTTACCGCAAGTAGCTCGGGCTTGCACTTCTACCATCACAGTTGCCCACAGGCAGATTTAGCCTGTGGGCAACGTGCGTTTATTAGCAGGGCAATCCGCGCCATCGTGTAAATGTTGATGTATGTCGAAATTGGAAACGTCGGCCGAGAAACCGGTTCAGGTTCGACGCCTGAACCAGTTAGTCAAGGACTACATTGAGCGCCTTGGACAGATTTGGGTCGAGGGGGAAATCGCCCAGGTCAACTCCAAGCCGAGCTGGAAGCTCTCCTACATCACTCTGCGTGACACCTCCGCGGAGTTTTCGGTGTCGGTGACTTGTTCTACGGCGGCTCTGCGCACTAATCCGTTGCGCAATGGCGACCGCGTAGTGGTTTTGGGCAAGCCTGCGTTTTATGCCGGGCGGGGGCAGTTTTCCCTGTGGGCTACGGAGTGGAGGCCCGTCGGTTTGGGGCAACTATTGGCACGGTTGGAACAGCTGCGCCAGGCGCTAGCGGCGGAGGGACTTTTTGATCCATGGCTGAAACGCCCTCTGCCCTACCTCCCCTACAAGATCGGGTTGATTACCGGTCGCGGTTCGGCAGCTGAACGCGATGTGCTTTCGGTCGCGGGTGCCCGCTGGCCCGAAGTGGATTTCCGGGTAATCAACACAATTGTGCAGGGCGCCAAGGCTGTTCCGGAGATTATTGAAGCGCTGGCACAGCTCGACGCCGACCCGGAGGTCGATGTCATCATCGTCGCCCGTGGCGGTGGCAGTGTCGAAGATTTGCTGCCTTTTTCAGATGAGGCTCTGATTCGTGCGGTGAGTAAGGCGACAACACCGGTGGTTTCTGCAATCGGGCACGAGCCGGATACTCCGCTGTTGGATTACGTCGCTGATTTACGTGCTGCCACACCGACGGATGCAGCCAAGAAAACAGTGCCCGATGCTGCTGAGGAACGCCGCCTCATTGCACAGCTGCGTGAGCGCTCCTCGGCATCCCTGCGGCGATGGGTTGACCGTGAAGTAGCTACTCTGAGGGATTTAACGTCGCGGCCGGTACTGCGCGATCCGCTCACTCCCATCCGCGTGCGTGAAGAGTTTGTCACGGCGCAGGTCGATCGGCTACGTTTTCTCATCCACCGCAGTCTGGAACGTGAGGAAGCCGTGGTATCGGGATTGCGCGGCAAGGTTTCAGCACTTGGCCCCTCTGCCACGCTCGCTCGCGGCTATGCCATCGTGCAGGCACAATCGGCTACTCAGCCGGAACCACAGATTGTGACCTCTATTGCAGATGCTCCGATGGGTTCCCAACTGCGAATTCGCGTCAGTGACGGCTCCATCTCTGCAGCGACGCTAGCTACGAAGCCGGCGAATTAGTAAGCAATGACTTTTCCAACTTTGAATCTTTAACTACTAGATGTGAAGGACGTATTCGCTAATGAATGACAATGTTTTCGGCGCGGGTCAGGCTCCCTCTTCGGAGGAACAGGTACCGGTAGAGAACCTGAGCTACGAGCAGGCTCGAGATGCGCTGGTCGAGACCGTCAAGCTCCTAGAACTCGGACAGATGAGCCTGGATGAATCCCTGGCGCTGTGGGAGCGAGGCGAGGCGCTGGCCCGCCGCTGCGAGGAGCATTTGGCTGGCGCACGGGCAAAGGTTGAAGCCGCCTTGGCCAGCAAGAATCAGGATGTCTCGGCTTCTGCCGAGAATGTGGGCGATGAGGAATAAAAAGAGACGAGAAACGATCGTCAGTTCATATCGTTTCTCGTCTCTTCGCTGATAGCTGAGTTCAGCTATTTTATGGCCCTAGTTGGGATTACCCATCCAGGTGAGTGCTCGACTCGGCCTACTTTGCTGGTGCCGACGGCGTCTCGGACGCAGTCTGCTGCGGCTGTGACGAATCCGGCATTGTCGTGTCCGGATCAATTGGCTCGGCCTTCTGCAATGCCGCCGCCAACTGTGTGAACTCCTCGTCGTTGGCAGTGCCCTCGATAATTGCGCGGGAGTCACCGAGGTCCCCAACCCATACGCGACGCACGTTGTCCTCAGCCGGCTCATACTTAGTCCAGGTTGTACCTTCCACGTCAGTAGTACCGTCCCGGAGACGGTTCTTACCATCATCCGGCAGCTGACCTGCTTCCGCATCTGTTTGCGTGACCTGAATGAATGCTCCGCTAGCGGTGACATAGCCAATAATGGTTGTCTGCTTCCCCGCCGCCATACCCGCGCGGGTCGAGTTTGAAGTCCAGCCCTCAGGCACCTTCGGCAGGCGAACTGGATAGTCCACGCGCCGAGCCTCCACGTTCACGAATGGGGCGGCATCGACCTCGCGCACCGGACCGTTTTCCGGCTTCCCGGGGTTAAAACTGCACAGGCCGGTAAAGCCAATGGTGACAGCCACCGCAAGAAACATCACCACGAGGGTGAGAATCATGTCTCGACTGTCCTGCAAAATCCTAGGTTTCTCATTCGCCACGCGCTCAAGTATGCCAAAGGCCCCGCAACGAACCTAGTCATCAGTCGCACCCGCACAGCTGCAGCTAGCAATACTTGATGACGGACGCTGTCGACGTCGTCAAGCGAACTGACGCCGGAACAAACTTTTGATAACCGCGTGATGTGGGGGTTTAGCCCTGAAACTCCCCCCACTTTGGCGCTGCGTCCACCCCCGAACACCAAAAAGGTGGAACACTAGTAACAGATGCAAAGGCGCTAAAACTGATGCGCCAAACATCAATCAATAGAAATTGTTGCAACGCTAAACCCCAGTTTCCTGGCGTGGCGTCTCCCAGCACATTCTCAAACCTCAAAAGAGTTCTCAAAAACCACGGAAGGGCCAGAAGTCAATGAACGCCTCGAATCCTGAAGCACCAGATCGCAACCTTGCGATGGAGCTCGTCCGAGTTACTGAGTCCGCTGCACTGGCAGCTGGTCAGTGGGTCGGTCGTGGTCAGAAGGAAAAGGGCGACGGCGCTGCCGTCGATGCCATGCGTCAGCTCATCAACACCGTGGCTATGAACGGTGTCGTTGTTATTGGCGAGGGCGAAAAGGACGAAGCCCCGATGCTGTTCAACGGCGAAAAGGTCGGCAACGGCCAAGGCCCGGCCGTTGACATCGCGGTTGACCCGATTGACGGCACGACTCTGATGGCAGAGGGCCGCCCGAACTCTATCGCTGTTCTTGCTGCTGCAGACCGCGGCTCCATGTACGACCCGTCGGCTGTGTTCTACATGGATAAGATTGCTGTTGGCCCGGAGGCTGCCGGCAAGATTGACATCGAGGCTCCAGTTGAGCACAACATCAAGGTCGTTGCTAAGGCCAAGGGGCTGCGTCCGGAAGATGTCACTGTTGTCGTGCTGGATCGCCCGCGCCACGCTGACATGATTCGTGACATCCGCGAAGCTGGCGCCAAGGTTCGCCTGATCGGCGATGGTGACGTTGCTGGCGCTGTTGCCGCAGCTCAGAACACAAACTCGGTTGATATCATGATGGGCGTCGGCGGCACCCCAGAAGGTGTCATCACCGCATGCGCCATGAAGTGTATGGGCGGCGAGATCCAGGGCAAACTGCACCCGCGCGATGAGGCCGAAATTAAGAAGGCTCTCGACGCTGGGCACGATCTTTCTCGTGTTCTGACCACCGATGACCTGGTCGCATCCGACAACTGCTACTTCGTTGCCACTGGTGTCACCAACGGTGACATGCTGCGCGGTGTCGCTTACCGCGGTAACGGCGCGTGGACCCGCTCGCTGGTTATGCGCTCCAAGTCCGGCACCATTCGTCGCATCGAGGCTTTCCACTCCCTGGAGAAGCTGCGCAAGTACGCCAGCATCGACTACGGCAAGGGCGAGATGCCTGACATCGATCTGTAAGTAACTACCCCTTTAGTGGTGCCCTCAGGGCACCACTTTTTTAACAAACTGATTCATACTTGAAGACGAATGCGCTAACGGTTCTGCATCGCATGAAAATTGCATGCGCAATGAGGGGCCGTTCTGCGCGCACTCAAGTTCCCCTAACTGAAAGAGGCAACGAATGACAGAGCAGCAGTTCCGCATCGAGCACGACACCATGGGCGAGGTTAAGGTTCCGGTTAACGCCCTGTGGCGCGCACAGACTCAGCGTGCAGTTGAGAACTTCCCGATTTCCGGCCGTCCGCTGGAGTCTGCACAGATTCGCGCTATGGGTCTGCTGAAGGCAGCTTGCGCCATCGTCAACAAGGAGCGCGGCCTGCTGTCTGCTGAGCAGGCAGATGCCATCGTCGCCGCTGCCAAGGAAATTGCCGAAGGCAAGCACGATGCTGAGTTCCCGATTGACGTCTTCCAGACCGGTTCGGGCACTTCTTCCAACATGAACACCAACGAAGTCATTGCGTCCATCGCAAAGGCCAACGGCGTTGAGGTTCACCCGAATGACCACGTCAACATGGGTCAGTCTTCCAACGACACCTTCCCGACTGCCACTCACGTCGCAGCAACCGAGGCAGCTGTCAAGGACCTCGTCCCGGGACTGAAGGTTCTGCAGGAGTCCCTGGCTAAGAAGGCCAAGGAATGGGAGACCGTTGTTAAGTCCGGCCGCACTCACCTGATGGACGCTGTCCCGGTGACCCTGGGTCAGGAGTTCTCCGGTTACGCCCGCCAGATTGAGGCTGGCATTGAGCGCATCGAGGCCACCCTGCCGCGTCTGGGCGAGCTGCCAATCGGTGGTACCGCTGTTGGCACCGGCCTGAACACCCCGGCGGACTTCGGTGCCAAGGTCACCGCTGAGCTCGTCGAACTGACCGGCATCAAGGAGCTGCGCGAGGCTCAGAACCACTTCGAGGCTCAGGCTAACCGCGATGCCCTGGTCGAATTCTCCGGCGCTATGCGCACCGTCGCAGTCTCCCTGAACAAGATCGCTAACGACATTCGCTGGATGGGCTCCGGCCCGCTGACCGGCCTTGCTGAGATTCACCTGCCGGATCTGCAGCCGGGTTCCTCCATCATGCCGGGTAAGGTCAACCCGGTTCTGTGCGAGACTGCCACCCAGGTCGCAGCGCAGGTTCTGGGCAACGACACCGCTGTTGAGTTTGCTGGCGCTAACGGCGCATTCGAGCTGAACGTCTTCATCCCGGTCATGGCACGTAACGTGCTGGAGTCCGCTAAGCTGCTGGCGAACACCGCACGCGTCTTCGCCGAGAAGCTGGTGGACGGCATCGAGCCGAACGTTGAGCGTATGAAGACTCTGGCTGAGTCCTCCCCGTCGATTGTGACCCCGCTGAACTCCGCCATCGGCTACGAGAACGCAGCTAAGGTCGCTAAGACTGCTCTGAAGGAAGGTAAGACCATCCGTCAGACTGTTATCGACATGGGCTTCGTCGACGGCGAGAAGCTGACCGAGGAAGAGCTGGACAAGCGCCTCGACGTGCTGGCAATGGCCAACACTGATCGTGACTAGTTCTTTCTGAACTCGAAGGTGTGAGAGCACCTTACGCATAAGACCCCGTAGTCTCACTTCGCTGAAAGACTTCGGGGTCTACTATTTTTCCTTAACGTCGGACAAGTTTCAGAGAGTGACTAACTATTCCCACCTATCGCCACACCATCGCATTTCCTCGCCGTTGCGTCGCCGAGTGGTTCTCCCGCCCAGGCGCTGTCACCCGCCTAACACCGGGGCTTCTCCCGATGTCACCGAAATCCGAATCCGCCAACCTCGCCGACGGCACGACCGTATTCTCCATGCCGGCTGGCCTCAAATGGATTGCACGTCACGACCCGGCCGGTTTCCTCCCCGGCCAGAGATTCATTGACGAAGTCACCAGCGAGCCCTTTCGCCGCATCACGGGGTGGAAGCACACCCACGTTCTCTCCGATACTCCGCTTGACGACGGCAGCGCTGGCACGGTTTTAGAGGACACCGTTGACACCAAGGTTCCGGTACCCGGGTTGGATTCGATGTTCGCCTACCGTGCTACGAAGGTTGCTGGCGACCTTGCGGCCGTCGATAGGCTTTCGGAGTATTTGGGGCATGTGCCGGAGCCGCTGACAGTGGCGATCAGTGGAGCTACGGGGACCGTCGGAACGCAGCTGCGCGCGCTACTGACCACGGCCGGACATGAGGTGATTTTGCTGGTGCGCTCACGTGAACAGACGGGTGTGGACAAGCGATATTGGGATACTGCGGCACCCGCAGCTGACTTGCTGGAGGGAGTCGACGCGGTCATCCATCTGGCCGGCGCACCGATTGCGGGGCGCTTCACGGAGGCGCATCTTCGAAAGGTTCGCCATTCCCGTGTCGAACCAACGCGAGCTCTGGCAAAGCTCGTTGCATCTACTGACAGCGTGAAGGTCGCGGTTGGAGCGTCGGCGGTGGGGTTCTACGGTGCGGATCGTGGCCCAGAGGTGCTCACCGAGGACGCTGGCCCTGGCGCGGAAGCGCAGCGTTACGACGGCAGCGCCGCCGCGGACAGTCTCTCGGCTATCGTGCGCGATTGGGAAAATGCATGGGATCCCGCTCGCGATGCAGGCAAGCGGGTCGTAAACGTCCGTACTGGTCTCGTGCTTGCTGGTGGCGGCGGACTCTTGCCGCTACTAGCGGGCGTGGTGTTCACCGGACTTGGAGGAAGATTGGGGTCGGGCGAGCAGTGGTTCCCGTGGATTGCTTTGGACGACCTGTTGGACATCTATCACCGGTCGTTGGCAGATTCCGCACTTGCCGGACCTGTCAATGCGGTGGTGCCACTGGCTTCCGGAGTGAATAATGCGGAGTTCACGAGGGTATTGGGAGAGGTCTTGCACCGCCCGACGGCGGTTCCGATTCCTTCACTGGGGCCTGCAGTACTGCTGGGCAAACGCGGTGCTGCGGAGTTGGCTCTCGCGAATCAGAGAGTAGAGGCAGCAGCGCTGCAAAAGGCGGGGCACAGGTTCCGCTTCACTTCGCTTAACGACGCCCTGCGCCACGAGCTATTGAAGGAGACGTAGCCTTCCACCGTGCCTACACAAAACACGAAGGTTGTGTAATTGAATGGCGCGTTGCGACTATCAACAACCCGACCCCTGCGCCTGAGTCCACGGCATCCTGAACAACCCAAAGATGCTCTCTGCATAGGTACTCAAACACCTGTTGACTCATCAACTTGCCATCACATTGCACTCGGTGTAACTTTGCACCTCGTGCAAATTGATGAGAATACCTATCACAGATTGGACCCGGGCCAACACCCCGAGTGCGGTCTCCGGGAGCTCAAAAGGTTTCAAACACACTGCGCTTTGGCCGATGCCGCGACCGCCCTTGTATTGGATCGCGGATACGACCAAGTCAACATCGAAGACATCTGTCAGCGGGTCAATATCAGTCGACGCACATTCTTCAATTACTTCGACTCCAAGGATCAAGCCATCTTCGGCAACGGCATCATGTCATTCGATGCTGACGATGAAGAGGTATTCCTCGCCCAAATTCACCAAGACCCCATCGCGGACATGCTCGATTTCATCGAGAAAAAGCAGCAATCCCAGCTACTCCGATATAAAGAGCTGGGGGCAACCGAAGAGTTTCACCGTCTGCTCAAGGAGCGTATCCGCGAGATTTTGCGCAATGAGCCAAAGCTATCGACGGTTGTCATTTCGAATTTTGGCAACTCAATGCGCCGCGTCCGTTCTGCCTTTGAGCGCTATTTCGAGATGAATCCACAGTCGCGCACGCACCCCGAGCTGCCCGTCGGGCACGAGGTAGCACTGTCGGTCGGTTTCGTCCGCGAATGCGTGCTGTACTCATCGGCTCATCGGGACGAATTCACAACAGATACACCGCTTCACGACGCCGCCGACGTCGTTAAAAATTTCTGGAGGAGGAATAGTGACAGCTAGCAACACCACTGCTCAAGATCAAACCGACACCACGGTTTCTGACAACAAGTCCCACTTGGGAATCATTTTCTTCGCGCTCATTCTCACTATGCTGATGAGCTCGCTGGGGCAGATGATTTTCGCCACCGCCCTGCCGACCATCGTCGGCGAGCTCGGCGGAGTTGACCACATGTCGTGGGTTATTTCTGCATTCCTGTTGGCACAGACTGTGGCAATGCCGATTGTCGGCAAGCTCGGTGACATGATTGGGCGCAAGGGCCTGTTCATGATGGGCATCGCGCTGTTCATGGTCGGTTCCGTCATGGGTGCAATCACCAACTCCATGAGCCTGCTCATCGCCGCCCGCGCTTTTCAGGGATTTGCTGGCGGTACATTGATGGTTTCCTCACAGGCCATCCTGGCCGAGGTTATTCCCGCACGCCAGCGCGGTAAGTACATGGGCATCATGGGTGCTGTGTTCGGTCTGAGTTCCGTGCTGGGACCAGTGCTGGGAGGCTGGTTCACCGACGGCCCGGGCTGGCGCTGGGGCCTGTGGATCAACGTCCCGATGGGCGTGGTTGCACTATCGGCAGCTGCGGCCTTCCTGAAGCTGCCCCGACGCCAGAGTGAAGGAAACTTCGACTACATCGGCACGATGTTCTTGACTGCCGCTGCCTCGACGCTAATTCTCACCACCACGTGGGGCGGTACACAGTACGACTGGAACTCCGGGGTCATCATCTCGCTTATCGTTGCCTCTGTCGTTTCCTGGGTGCTGTTCTTCCTCACCGAGACTCGCGTTTCCAACCCACTGATTCCGACGCACTTGTTTAATAACCGGAACTTCGTGCTCACGACTGTGTCGGGTCTCATTCTGGGTATCGCGATGTTCGGCACTATGGCCTATATTCCGACCTACCTGCAGATGGTGCACTCAATGTCACCGACCGCTGCAGGTTTGATGATGACGCCGATGATGGTCGGCATGCTGCTCACCTCAATTGGCGTTGGCCAGATTATTTCGCGGACTGGTAAGTATCGCTTCTACCCCTTCGTCGGCCTGATGATTATGGCTGTCTCCCTCTACTTGCTGTCCACGCTGGAGACCACCACCCCGCTGTGGCAGGTTGGTGTGTACCTGTTCATCATGGGCTTCGGCCTGGGCACCGGCATGCAGGTTCTGGTTCTCATCGTGCAGAACTCCTTCCCGGTCGCCATGGTCGGTACCGCTACCGCTGCGAATAACTTCTTCCGCCAGATTGGTGGTGCGGTCGGTTCCTCCATTGTGGGTTCGATTTTCATCCACCGCATGAAGGACCTGGCAGGCGAACGCGTTCCGGCTGCTGTCGAACAAATCAAGGCCGCATCACCGGAGGCTGCAGCAGAGTTCGCAAAGCAGATGGGCCCGGAGGGCTTTTCCTCTAAGTCGATCGGTTCACTGACGCCTCATGTGCTGGATAGCATGCCGGCGCCAATCCATGAAGCGCTGATCTCCAGCTACAACGATGGTTTGACGCCGATCTTCTTGGTACTAATGCCAGTGATTATTCTGGCAGCAATCATTGTGTTCTTTGTTCGCGAGGATCCGTTGAAGGAAACCGTCGAGTAATTAATTCAAAGGGAGCCTCAGCTCCCGGCAGCTATGCCCCCACCTGGCCGTCGGCGCGGTCGAGCTTGTCCAGAATCGGACGGTTCGGCTCACCGGCGGCTTCTGCTTCTTCCTGGACGCGCTTCAGCGCGCGCTCTTCTGGTTTTTCCAGCAGCTTTTCCAAAATAATGACATCGCGCCACTGCCCCGCCATTGGGCCGTAGGTCATCTTTGCCATGTGGTGGTAAATCCCCACTTCACGGAAGCCGAGCTTTCGATGCAGCTTTAACGATCCCACATTCTCCGGGAAGACCCACGAGTGAATCGACCAGCAGTCGAGCTCCGTGGCATCGTCGATAAGCTTCTGCAGCAGCGTCGCCGCCAGCCCCATGCCCTGCCCGTCAGGATGGACGTAGATGGAGTCTTCGATGACGCCATTGAAAATCGGGCGCTTGGATACCGGCGCTGCCGATGCCCAAGCCAGAATCTTGTCCGGGTTTTCTGCGTCGACGGCGACGTAACACAAATCCACTCGTTTGAGTGCGATGAATTCGTCCCACTCGGGAGCGGAGTGCTCCCAGGACGCGTGCCCCGTATCCAGGCCAATCTCGTAGATCTCTTGGATCTGTGGATAGTCCTCTTCACGCATCATTCGAATCGTGAAATCGCGCTTCTTTTCAGCCATAACTACAAGTGTGGCTAATTTTTCCGCGCACGTCGAACGAAACGGCAAAAATATTGTAAAAAGATTACTTTCGCCTGCGCGGTCGCCCGTTTCCGCCGCTGCTTCGACGTCCACCACGACCACTGCGCGCATGCTTTACGACGGTCCCAGCGCGCTGCCGGCGGGCTTGCTTAGCAAGCGTCTTTTCTCTGGCCGACAACTTCTTCGGCTGCTCGTCAGCCTTCTTGCGCCCCAACTGCGTGCGTGTCGAGCCCTCCCTGCGCCCCTGGACAATGCCGACGAACTCCTGCCGGAGCTCGTCGTCCTCTACTTTCGGCCACACCAACCAAATAGCTGTCCGAGACAGCGGTTCCGTGGCGCCTTCCTCGGCCACCAAGTTCGATGAGGCCACCGCCTTCTTCGACAGCGCCTTCAAAATCGTGCGAGGTCCCACCACGACACCTGCACCAGTGGCCGCAACGGGCAGCATCTGTCGCAGCTCATCCGGATCCACGGAGGTCAACAGCACAGTTTCGTCCGCCAACAGCTCCTCCGGCACGGACTCTGTGAGGGAGAACACGTGCTCTTTCTCGAAGGCCACGCCCCAGGCTTCGTCGTAAAGCCGGATGCGATGGAGCGACTCGGGCAGCGAGCTTTCGGACTCTAACCGAACCAGCGCCATGTCAGCGGCGCCGCCGACCAGGTCGGACATCGGATCGTCGGCGGCGTGGGTGTGCAGTGTTGCCGGAATTCGATCCCTAAAGCGGCGAAACCACTTCTCGGGACTGGTGCCGGTGGCGAACACGATGCGCAGGACGGCGGGTTCAGGAGTCGACATACTCCGCAAGGTTACTCGAATGGGTGCTAGCGTTGAACCCATGAAACCCCTAACCGCAGCCAAAAAACTTGGCATTTTCCTCCCGGCCACACCCGAGGAATTTCGCACTGGTGAGATTTCGCACGCGCAGTTTGCCGAACTGCAATCCAATCCGCCGGAATGGCTCGCTGAGCTACGCCGCAACGGACCGCACCCGCGTCCAGAAGTTGCCCGCAAGCTGGGCATCACTATCACGGCGTTGAAGAAGAACGACATGGACAAGCCGCTGACAACGGCGGAGATTAAGGATTTGCTCGAGCAGATGCCGGAGTGGCTGGAGGCCGCTCGTGAGTCCATGGCGAAGCAGCGCGTGGAAGCCGCTGAGGCAGAGGCCAAGAAGGACGACGGCCCTGGTCGGGCTGCCGCTGAAGCTGCTCGCAACGCCGAGAATTAGCAGACACAGCTGGCACAGCTGACACAGCCAACACCTTCAAGGAGGATCTCGTGGCCATCGACTACACCGCACATGCAATCAACCACAAGGACAACGGTACGGTTGTCCTGATTGGCTCGCTGGGCACCACACAGGAGATGTGGGAGCCCCAGGTAGCCGCTTTGAGCGAAAAGTACCAGGTCATCACGCCAGATGTCCGCGGCCATGGCGATTCCCCTATCCCCGAGGGTGAGTGGGACATGAGCCACTTGGCCGCCGACATCATCGAGGTCCTCGATGAGGAGGATGTTGACCGTGCACATTTTGTGGGACTATCTCTCGGCGGCGCTATCGCCCAGACCATCGCACTAGAACACGCCGATCGCGTGGTCAGTCTGACACTGTCGTCGACGGCGCCGAAATTCGGCACACCCGAGGCCTGGCAGGAAAAGGCCCAGCTCGTGCGTGACAAGGGCACAGGCGCGCTCGCGGACACTGTCGTCCGCAACTGGTTTACCGACGAGTGCTTCGACACTACCCCTGAGCTCCCCGCCCGCTTCCGCGACATGATCGCAGATTGCCCCGATGACGGCTACATCGGCGCCTGCGGAGCACTCTCTCGCTTCGACACCCGCGAGCGCCTCGCCGAGATCACCGCTCCGACGCTGGTCATCGCCGGTAAGCAGGACACCTCTACGTCTCTCGACGTCGTCACTTCGCTTCACGACGGCATCGCGGGCTCGACCATGGTCGTCATTTCGCCGGCCAAGCACCTGCTCAACCAGGAAACCCCGGAGTACTACAACTCGGCCCTGCTGGCGCACATTGATGGGATTGCCGACTAGCGCCTAATCGCAGCAATAAAAAATAAAAATAACGCGACCTGCTCGCTGTCCATTCCACGGGGACGGCGCACAGGTCGCGTCATTTTTTCGAGTGCAATTGGAGGTTGCTATGACTGCAGTGGAAGAAGCTCGGATAATCAAGGGAACCGGTCTCCACCTGATGCTCATACTAACTACCACCAGCACTAATGGGAATAAGAAAACGAGAATGTTTCGTTAATCACCCCCATGATGACCATCCAAAACGCCTACCCTATCGACCCCAAAGCCCCAGGGTCCCGCCTGTCAGATATGACAAAAATAGCCATTCACCTGGCTTTGTAGGTTAGCATTACCTAACATTGCCGACTGTCGGGGATAGTCTGGATTCAATAGCAACCCCCAACCGCAACGGGGGTAGTTTTCCGGGAAGGCTGGGCGCAATATCCGTCGTCAAGCGATTCCACATCACCAATCGGGAAAAAACTTTTAAAAAAACAAGTGTCTCTCATCACACTCATGCATAATGGGGTACAACAGTCATAGTCACTATGACGATGAACCGAGGCCATCGCGTTTATCTGCAGCGTTTATCTGCGACGTACGAAAAGGCCTTAAGACAAAAATTCCACGACAATATTTCTAGGAGCATGTCATGAAGGACTTTCTGCCCCGTACTCACTTCGAAGAAGAGCACAACATGTTCCGCGACATGGTTCGCGGCTTCGTCGAGAAGGAAATCACCCCGAACGTAGAGCGCTGGCACAAGGAAGGTCAGCCGGACCGCGAGGTCTTCAAGAAGGCCGGTGAGCTCGGCCTGATTGGTATGTCCACTCCGGAGGCATACGGCGGCGGCGGAGAGATGGACTTCCGCTACAACCAGGTCCTGAACGAGGAGCTTTCCAACGCTGACTGTGGCTCCATCGTCGTTTCCTTCGGCGTTCTCAACGACCTGGTCGCTCCGTACCTGGCTAAGTTCGGCAACGAAGAGCAGAAGCAGAAGTACCTGGCTTCCATGAACGCCGGCGACACCATCGGCTGCCTCGCTATGACCGAGCCGGGCGCCGGTTCTGACCTGGCAGGTATGCGCACTTTCGCCAAGAAGGACGGCGACCACTACGTCCTCAACGGCACCAAGATCTTCATCTCCAACGGCATGATGGCGGACTTCGCTCTCGTCGCAGCTATCACCGACCCATCCAAGGGCCGCGCTGGTGTCTCCATGTTCATCGTCGACGCTGACCTCGAGGGCTTCACCAAGGCTGGCCCGCTGCAGAAGGTCGGCTTGAAGGCTCAGGACACCGCTGAGCTCAACTTCGACAACGTCCGCGTTCCGGCCGAGAACCTGCTCGGCGAAGAGGGCGCTGCCTTCGGCTACCTGCGCACCAACCTCGCTCACGAGCGCCTGACCCTGGCTTGCGGCTCTGTCGCAACTTCCCGCCGCGCCTGGACCCTGGCTTACAAGTACGCTCAGGAGCGCGAGGCATTCGGTCGCCCGATTATCCAGCACCAGGTCCACGGCCACTACCTGGCTGACATCGCCACCCGCGTCACCGCCCTGCAGGCTTTCGTTGACCAGGCCGTTATGGCCCACAACGCTGGCCAGCTGGACGAGACCGGTGCTTCCATGGCCAAGTACTGGACCACCGAGGAGCAGCAGGACATCGTTACCCGCTGCCTGCAGATGTTCGGCGGCTACGGCTTCATGCTCGAGTACCCAATCTCCACTCACTACCTCGACTCCAAGGTCCAGACCATTTACGGTGGCACCAACGAGATCATGAAGGAGATCATCTTCCGTCGTATCGCCAAGGGCGGCGCAGAGTAAACAGCGCACGTCGGTCTAGCCGATTCGCCCCAAACCCCGTCAGGTCTTCCTGGCGGGGTTTTTGCATACCTCAAAGTAGGTGGCTGGCGATTATTTACGAGGCTGGATTAGAGCTCCCTTCCCCTGTGCCATACCCCTCACCAAAAACATTACCCCCTACAAAACCGAAACTATACAATGAGATGCCCATCTCATATACTAAGATTCTGTTAGGTAATGGTGATGCACTTCACCAAATTCCCTCCTAGGCCGCGCGAGCGCGTGACCGGAGATGAAGGATTGGAGTTCCAGAGGTATGAGCACAACCAACTCGACCGCTACCCCTCAGCGAAGGGAGGTGTTTTCCACCCGAGCAGCCTTCATTTTCGCCGCTATCGGCTCGGCAGTCGGGCTTGGAAACATCTGGCGTTTCCCCTATGTCGCGTATGACTCCGGCGGTGGCGCTTTCCTTATCCCCTACCTGGTCGCACTTCTGACCGCGGGTATCCCACTGCTCTTCCTCGACTTCGCCATCGGCCACCGCTTCCGAGGGTCCGCACCGAAGTCGATGCGTCGCATCAAGCCCTGGGCTGAGCCAATCGGCTGGATCCAGGTCGGTATCGCCTTCTTCATTACCGTCTACTACGCCGTTATTATCGCGTGGTCCTTCATCTACGCCTGGAAGTCCATCCGCAAGAGCTGGGGCCCAGATGCCGAGACCCACTTCATGAAGGACTTCCTCCAAGTAGACACCGAGAGCGTCTTCTCTCT
Organism: Corynebacterium sp. HMSC055G02; assembly: GCF_001809065.1. Lineage (NCBI taxonomy): Bacteria > Bacillati > Actinomycetota > Actinomycetes > Mycobacteriales > Corynebacteriaceae > Corynebacterium > Corynebacterium sp. HMSC055G02. Next base: position 95,767 of record NZ_KV795675.1, read on the forward strand.
GGACTTCGTCCCCTCGATTTCCATCGTCCTGCTCATTGTCTGGGTACTCGTCATCGGCATTCTGGCCGCTGGTGTGGACAAGGGCATCGGTAAGGTCTCGATTGTCTTCATCCCACTGTTGACCATCCTCTTCGTCGCAGTGGTCATCTACTCCCTGACGCTCGACGGCGCCGCAAAGGGCCTGGACGCATTCTTCACCCCAGACTGGTCCGCACTCACTGACTCCAGCGTATGGATTGCCGCCTACGGCCAAATCTTCTTCTCCCTGTCCGTGGCCTTCGGCATTATGCTGACCTACGCCTCCTACCTGAAGCCACGCACGAACCTCACCGGTTCCGGCCTGGTCACCGCGTTCGCAAACTCCTCCTTCGAGGTTCTCGCCGGTATCGGCGTCTTCGCCACCCTGGGCTTCATGGCAGCGCAGTCGGGTCAGGCCGTTGACGAGGTCGCAACCTCCGGTATTGGTCTTGCCTTCATCGCATTCCCGACGGTCATCTCTGAGATGCCAAAGGTCATCGGTTCGGTCTTCGGGCTACTGTTCTTCCTCTCCCTGGCAATCGCCGGTGTGACCTCCCTGATGTCGCTGCTCGAGGTCGTCGTCTCCGCAGTAAAGGACAAGCTGAACCTCGGCCGCGTCCAGGCCACCCTCACCGTCGGTGGCGCCATGGCCGTCATCTCGCTGCTGGCCTTCCCGACCACCTCAGGTCTGGTAACCCTCGACATCGTAGATAAGTTCACCAACAACGTCGGTATCGTCCTGGTTGCACTGCTGACCATCATCGCAATCGACTGGATCCTGCGCCGCACCAACGAGTTCGCCATGCACCTCAACGCCGTGTCCTCGTTCAAGGTCGGCACCATGTGGCAGATCTTCGTCGGAAACATCACGCCGGTCATTCTCGCCGTCATCCTGTTCCAGGAGCTCATTGGACTTTTCCAGGAAAACTACGAAGGCTACTCCGACACCCAAATCGACATCTTTGGCTGGGGTGTCATCGGCGTGATTCTCATCGGCGCTCTGATTATGGCCATCCTGCCTTGGCGCGGCCAACACCGTCTCGATGGCCCTCCGGGCTCGGACTTCGGTGTGACGCCAGATTTCAAGCGGTCCTCACACCTGCCACGCAAGCACACTCCGGAAACCGAGGAGGTTTAAGCCAAATGTCCGGTATCGCAATTGTCATGATGGCACTGTTCATCATCGTCATCTGGGGCGGTCTGGCGGTCTCGCTGGTCAGCCTATCCAAGCACCCTGACGAGGTTTCCGGTGAGCTGGGAGATCACCCAGAACTCACCAGTGAAGTACTAGGAGCACAGGAAGAGCAGTAGTTCTTCACTACTACCTCTCCCCTGCCACTCCAGGTATCTGCCTTACTCACCTACGAAATGCGGTGGTCGCTTCTCCAAGAACGCGGCCACCGCTTCCTTATGGTCGGCCGAGACCGCCAAACGAGCCTGCGCGTCCGCCTCCGCCGCAGCGGCAGACAAGGTATCCCGGCGCAGCAGAGCCTTAATCTCCTTCAGCGCGGCCGTCGGCCCCGCCGCAAACTGGGCAGCCAACTCACGTGCCCGAGTCGCTGGATTATCCACCACTTCAGTGACCAGGCCGAGGCTCAGGGCTTCGTCGGCAAGCACCTTCTTATCGAAGAACAACAGCTCACGCGCCTTCGCGTCACTGACCATGCGCGGCAGCAGCGCCGACATGCCACAGTCCGTGGCCAGGCGAATCGACGGGAACGCCGCCTTGAACGACGCCTTCGGGCCCGCGATACGGAAATCACAGTGCAGCGCCAACGACCAGCCGGCACCCGCCGCAGCACCTTCGATAGCTGCAATAACCGGAACGTTAATCGCGGTCAGCTCCGCGACCATCGGGTTGTACTCCTCGACAACCTTGCCCATGCCGGCGCCGGACTGCAGGTCAGAAATGTGCTCCTTCAAATCCTGGCCCGTACAAAACGCCTTCGGCCCGCCGAGCAGGATAACAGCGCGCACATCCGGCTCCTGCGCACGCTCAAAAGCGGCTTTCAGCTCCAAGCGGAGATTCTTATCCAGGGAGTTATAGGCATCCGGGCGGTCGATGGTGATGGCTAGAATGCCGTCGGAAAAGTCTTGAGAAACGTTGCTCATAATCTCGCAGGTTATCGCAATCTCCCCCGCCTCGGACGCACTTTTGCACCAAATCACCCGCCGCGAGTAACAAGGGACACATGACACTTCCACGCCCCGCCACGCCTGACGACGTCCACGAGATCGTCGACCTCATCAAAGATCTGGCGGCCTACGAAAAAGAACCCGATGCCGTCCGACTGACCCCCGAGCGCCTGCGCGAACAGCTCTTCGGGGACAACCCTGCGATTTTCTGCCACGTCGTCGACTCCACATCCGGAAATTTGGACGACGGCGCCGGTGGCGGTGATGGCGGTGTTGGTGGCGGTGTTGAAGGCAGCCCGCGCCTCGACGGCATTGCACTGTGGTTCCTCAACTACTCCACCTGGGAAGGCACCCACGGCATCTACCTCGAAGACCTCTACGTCCGCCCCGAGGCACGCGGCACCGGCAAGGGCAAAGCACTGCTGCAGAACCTCGCGCGAATTGCCGTGGAGCGAGGCTACTCACGTATCGAGTGGTGCGTCCTGAAGTGGAATCAACCCTCCATCGACTTCTACCGTTCCCTCGGCGCCTTCCCCATGGACGAATGGGACACCTTCCGCCTCACCGGCAGCGCCCTGCGTGACTTCGGGGCGTAACAGACGGCAGCGCGTGCTGCGGCGGTACGGCGGTACGGCTGCGGTGCGTTTTGCGCAGTGAAAAGTCCGGATGTGGATAACTGCTAAACCGGCTGACTTATCCACAGCCTGCCCCCATAGGCGTTGTCCCCCTACATCCGGACTTTTACCTTCAAAGGCATGACAGTTCTTGGGACGCTCGCCGCACTGGCCTCGCGCGGAATGGACACGCTAGCGGAACTCCACGCCGCGCGTCCCGACGGCCACGACGCCACCTCCCACCTGGCGGCAACCCTCGGCCTTGACCCGGCGCGCCTCCGGCTTTTGCTACGCGTCGCCGCCCACTATCTCCAACCCGCTGACACCGAGGAAAACACCAAAGCCCGCGAAGACGCCACCGCCCTTGCGCGCCAGCTCGGCCTCAGCCTGGACACCTGCGTGCTTATCGACAAGCGCAGCCGCCAAGCCAACAACGCCGAACTCCACGACAACCTGCGGCTCACCTTCGTCGCTGCCGCCGAACGCCTCGGCTTCGAAGAACTCGATCTCTACATGCGGGAAACTCTCACCGAGCTCAACACCGAAGACGAGCCACCCCAGCATCTGCGCGCCCGATTTTCCCGGAAGGTAGACATCCGGGGAATGAAGCACTTCCACATCTCCGGCCCCTCGGATATGCTCGACAATCTCCTGTCGCCGCTTACCATCCGTGCCGCAGAAATCCGGAAGTCCCATCCGGAGTTTTCCCACGACCGCTGCGTCGGCCAAGCGCTTGCCGAGCGCCTCGAGCATGCCGATGCCGCAACGCCCGTCGACAAGCTCGATGAAATGCGCTACCAACCCGCCATCATCATCACCGCACAAGACCTCATCGACTACAGCCCGCGATTCGCCGCCACCACCAACGGCTCCGCGCTCGCCCCCGACGTCTTCCTCAACGCCCTACTCGCCGACACCGGGTGGGCCGTGCTTTACGACGAACACAGCGCCATTACGGACTTATTTCCCATCGGCAACCCCCGCCTGGCGACTGAAGAGCAGCGCATCGCGATGCTCATCGACAACCCCATCTGCGCCTGGCCCGGCTGTGAACGCCCCGCCTATAGCGGACAAGCGCACCACCTAGTCGCCCACAAACACGGCGGCACAACCACGCTGGACAACCTCACCATGGTCTGCCGCGAACACAACGGGCTTAACGACGACGACCGGGAAGGACGCAACGGCCACCTCGAACGCATCCCCACATCCGGACATATTCGATGGCGCCCGCCGGATAAAACTCGGCCGCCGCTGTTTAGCAACTCATTTGTGACATCAATGTCCGGGAGGTCCTACGCCGGATACCGGGCGGGCACGACGAAACAGCTCGGGCCGGAGCCACCACCTCCGGACTAAAACCCCGATGTACGGGAAAACCCGTCCTAGCGCACTGCTAGAACGGGTACTTGCGCTGCAAAAACGCAGATTTAGATGAGGTTCCAGTCCTCGATACCGTCGTAAAGCGGGAATTCCTGAGCAATCTTCGAAACACGAGCACGCAGGGAGTCAACATCCGCATTCTTGCCGGCGGCGAGAGCAGTACCGATGACATCGGCGACCTCGGTGAACGCCTTCTCGTCGAGACCACGGGTGGCCAGCGCCGGAGTACCGATACGAAGTCCGGATGTAACCATCGGAGGACGCGGGTCAAACGGAACAGCATTGCGGTTGACGGTAATGCCAACAGCGTGGAGCAGATCCTCGGCCTCCTGGCCGTTCATCTCAGAATTGCGCAGATCCGCCAGAACCAGGTGGACATCGGTGCCGCCAGTGAGAACATCGACGCCAGCCTCGGCGCAGTCGGAAGCGGTGAGACGCTCAGCCAGAATGCGGGCACCAGCCAGAGTGCGCTCCTGGCGCTCCTTGAACTCCTCGGTACCAGCAATCTTCAGCGCCACGGCCTTGCCGGCGATGGCGTGCATCAGCGGACCCCCCTGCTGCCCCGGGAAAACAGCGGAGTTCAGCTTCTTGGCGTACTCCTGCTTAGCCAAAATCATGCCCGAACGAGGACCACCGAGGGTCTTGTGAACGGTAGTCGACACAACGTCAGAATGCGGAACCGGCGACGGGTGCAGACCGGCGGCAACCAGGCCTGCGAAGTGCGCCATGTCCGTCCACAACTTCGCACCGACCTCATCGGCGATGGAACGGAAAGCTTCGAAGTCGAGGTGGCGCGGGTACGCCGACCAACCTGCGATGAGAACATCCGGCTTTTCTGCGAGCGCCTGCTCACGCACCTTGTCCATATCGATCCGCATAGTGTCCTTGTCCACACCGTATGCGGCGACGTGGTAGAGCTTGCCGGAGAAGTTCAGCTTCATGCCGTGGGTCAGGTGACCGCCGTGTGCCAGGTCGAGGCCCATAATCTTGTCACCGGCGTTGATTAGCGCATGCAGAACGGCAGCGTTGGCCTGCGCACCTGCGTGTGGCTGAACGTTGGCGAACTCAGCGCCGAAGAGCTCCTTGGCGCGGTTGCGTGCCATGTCCTCGACGACGTCGACGTATTCGCAGCCACCATAGTAACGACGGCCCGGGTAGCCTTCGGCGTACTTGTTGGTCAGAACCGAGCCCTGAGCTTGCAGCACTGCACGTGGAACAAAGTTCTCACTGGCAATCATTTCGAGCATGTCACGCTGACGAGAGAGCTCCCCTGCCATTGCCTCTGCGAGGTCGGGATCGAGTTCACGCAGCGATTGGTAGCGGACATCGTTATTGTTAGACCCGGTCATGAGTAGGTTTTCGACCTTTCAATGAAACTTCAATGCCACAGGCCATGCTAGCCCTTTATGGGGCAAACCACGAAAGCAGCACCATTCAGGTATGCCCCCTTTATTGACTCGTTTTCCGGTTTTCGGCACCCCCTTGGCACAATTGGAAGTATGACGCGCGCAACATCCCCCAGCCCGTACGTCGAGTTCAAACGCGAGCAGTGGCGCGAAATGCGCAAGAATATGCCTCTGGTGCTGACGGAAGAGGAAGCTGAACGACTTTCCGGTATCGGTGAAAACATCGACCTGGACGAAGTCGCCGAGGTCTATCTTCCGCTTTCTCGTCTGATTCACATGCGTGTGGCGGCGCATCGGGAGCTGAACGCCGTAACGTCGAACTTCCTTGGGGAAAATCCTTCGAAGGGGGCGTCGGTGCCGTTTATTATCGGCGTCGCGGGTTCGGTGGCGGTCGGCAAGTCAACGACGGCGCGTTTGCTGCAGGTGCTGCTCGAGCGCTGGGAGACTAATCCGCGGGTGGACTTGGTTACTACTGATGGCTTCCTCTACCCTTCTGAGGAATTGAATCGCCGTGGGATTATGCAGCGCAAGGGGTATCCGGAGTCGTATGATCAGCGTGCGTTGATGCGGTTTGTCACGGCGGTGAAGTCGGGGGCGCGGCATGTGAAGGCGCCGGTGTATTCACACACGCTCTATGACCGGGTGCCGGATGAGTTCGTCGATGTTGACCGTCCGGACATTCTCATTCTCGAGGGGCTCAACGTTTTGCAGACGGGCCCGACGCTGATGATTTCCGATCTTTTCGATTTCAGTGTCTACGTCGATGCCCCGCGCGCGGACATCGAGCGTTGGTACATCAGCCGTTTCCTCCGTCTCCGCCAGACGGCGTTTCGCGCTCCGGGCGCGCACTTCGCGGATTACGCCACGCTTGACGACGAAGCTGCGGCCGAGGTAGCCCGACGCATTTGGCAGCAGGTGAACTTGCCGAACCTTACGGAAAATATTTTGCCCACTCGAGTGCGTGCGTCATTAGTTCTTACGAAGTCTCGGGACCACAAGGTTTCGAGGGTCCGGATGCGCAAACTCTAACATCCGGAAATTTTTCCGGATGTAGGGAGGTTATTTGCCGAAGCGGCGTGAGCGCTGCGAAAAGTCTCGAAGTGCGCGGAGGAAGTCGATGCGGCGGAATTCGGGCCAGTAGGTATCGGTGAACCAAATCTCGGAGTAGGCGGTTTGCCAGAGTAGGAAGCCGCTGAGCCGCTGTTCTCCGGAAGTGCGGATGACTAGATCGGGGTCCGGTTGTCCGGATGTGTAGAGGCGGCGAGAAATGGCGTCGGTTGTGATGCGCTCCTCAAGCTCGGAAGCATCGATTCCCTCGGCGACTGATTCCCGGATGATTCTGCGTACTGCGTCGACGATTTCCTGCCGGCCGCCGTAGCCAACGGCGATGTTGACCTGGATGCCGGTGTTGTTCGCGGTGACTTCTTCGTCGTGACGCAGCCGGGCGGTCATTCTTTCCGGAAGGAGCTCGAGGTGGCCGACCATGCGCAGGCGCACGTCGTTAGGCGATTGCGCCAATTCGTCGACGACGTCGGCGATGATGTCGAACAGTAATTCCAGCTCTTCGGGGTCTCGCCCGAGGTTTTCGGTGGAGAGCAGGTAGATGGTGACCAGCTCGATTTCCTGCTCGGCGCACCAGCCGACGAATTCTGCGATTTTGCGGGAGCCGACGCGGTGGCCGTGGCTGACGTCGGTGAATCCAGCCTCCCTCGCCCAGCGGCGGTTGCCATCGGCCATGATGGCAACGTGCTTGGGGCGAGGTTTTCCTTCTAGCTCTTGGGCTAGTTTGCGCTCGTAGAGCGGATACGCAATCCGCCGGAGTGAGGACGGCTGGTTTTCTTTCACATATGTAACTCTACCCAATGGGCACGGCCGCTTTGTGCTTAGTCACGTGCCTGCCGACGCTTCCGGACTTCTGTCGCAAGCGTACGCAGCAGCCGGTCGGTGGTTTCCCAATCCATGCAGGCATCGGTGACGGACTTGCCGTATACGAGGCCATTACGCCCATCGGTAATTTTTTGCGCACCGGCTTCGAGGAAGGACTCCATCATGATGCCGGTGATGCGCTTGTCGCCGGCACCGATGAGCTTGCCGAGCTCCTCAACGACCTCGGCCTGGCGCACCTCGGATTTTCCGGAATTGGCGTGGGAGGCGTCCACCATGATGCTGATGGTTTGCTCGGCCTTGTTCAGGCGGGCTTCGGCGTCGTTAAGCGATGCCTCGTCCCAGTTCGGGCCGGAGGTGCCGCCGCGGAGAATGAGGTGGCAATTGTGGTTGCCGGCGGTTTCGACGACGGCGGCGCGGCCCTGGTCGTTCATGCCGAAGAAGAAGTGCGGGTTTGCTGCAGAGACCAGCGAGTCCACGGCGACCTGGACGTTGCCGTCGGTGCCGTTTTTGAAGCCGATGGGCATGGAAAGTCCGGAAGCGAGCTGGCGGTGGACCTGCGACTCCGTGGTGCGCGCACCAATCGCACCCCAGGAGACGGCATCGGCGATGTATTGCGGGCTGTTGGGCTCGAGGAATTCAGCGCCGGCGGGCAGGCCGGTGCGCAGGACCTCGATGAGCACTTCGCGGGCCATGTGCAGGCCCTTGTTGATTTTGAAGGAGCTATCCAGGTCGGGGTCGTTGATGAGTCCCTTCCAGCCGACGGTGGTGCGCGGCTTTTCGAAGTAGACGCGCATGACGACCAGCAGGTCCTCGTCGAGCTCATCGGCGGTGGCCTTCAGGCGGCGGGCGTAGTCGATGGCGGCCTCGGGGTCGTGAATGGAGCACGGGCCGACAACGACCAGCAGGCGATCGTCCTCGCGGGCGATGACGCGGGCGATGTCGAGTCGCGACTGCTCCACTTCGTTAACTAGGTTCGGGGTCAGTGGCTGTTTGGCCATGACCTCTTCTGGGGAGGGCAGGTCGTGGAAGGCTACGACACGGCGGTTCGCGGTAGAGGCGGGGGCTTCGAGGGAAGTTGGAGGGGTCATCTGAGGTCTCTTTTCTCTGGGGCGTTACGCATGTATTTGGCTGTAGATACGACAAAAGGCAGCGCCCCTATTGGTGGGGCTGCTGCCTTTGGCTCCGGTTGGTGGCGACGTGACGAATAGCCGCCGGCTGTGACTATGTCGTCACTGCCTCCGGAGCCTTCGAAAAATAAAATCGCCACATACGCATGCGCTTGACTGTAGCGCACTGCCTAGAATCCCGCAATTCGAACTCCAAATCCCGCCACACGGGAAACAATCAGGGGTGCGCGCAACTGCCCGTCGTCAAGCGACGCGCACACACCTTGACGCTGACTACTCCGCTTCACGACGCTGCTCTGCTGCAGCCATCGCCTTATCCACAGCCTCGGAATCGAAGGGATCCATGTCGTGCGCCTCGGCGAACTTCCGGCGAGCGGCCATGCGCTTCGCGCGCCGCGAGAGATCCCAGCCGAGAGCCAGGATGACGATGAGCAAAACGACAATGATGAGCAGGCCAACAGGAGAGGCCTTTCCGAAGTCAGCACCCCGCGGACCAGTGGGGTTCTGCGCCAGGAAAATTGTCGTGCGAGCCGCCAAGGCATCGAAGCTTTCAATCATGAGTTCCAGCTTAGCGTTAATTCCGGACTATTCCGCGTCGGGGTCGATACCAGCGAAGAGATCGGCCTCTGGCAGCTCGGTCTGCACGCGAGTGCGGGCGAGTTCAAACTCTTCGGTCGGCCAAACGCGCTGCTGAATGTCTACTGGCACGGCGAAGAATGGCCCGTTCGGATCGATCTGCGTGGCGTGCGCCAGCAGCGCCTGATCCCGCTGCTGGAAGTAATCGCCGCACTCGACCTGTGTGGTCACGCGGGTCATGATGTCGCCGGGAGTCTTAGTCCAACGGCGGAAGGACTCGGTCAGCGGACTTTCCAAGCCGTTGTCACGGTAGTAGTTATCCAGCGCGATGAGGCGCGCCTTGATGAAACCGTGGGTGTAGTAGAGCTTGGAAATCTCCCATGGTTCACCGAGCTCGGGGTACTTATCCGTTCCGGACTCCAGCCAAGCGCGCATGGACACGATGTGGGTCATGATGTGGTCCGGGTGCGGGTAACCACCGTTTTCGTCGTAGGTAATGACAACGTGCGGGCGGAATTCCCGGATGGCCCGAATGAGAGGCTTGGTCGCATCCTCGACCGATTGGCGCGCAAACACACCGTGCGACAGCACCGGCACCGGGTTACCCGCAGGCAGACCGGAGTCGGTAAAGCCGAGCCACTCATGTTCAACGCCGAGAATCTCAGCGGCTGCAGCCATTTCGTGAACGCGCACCGAGGCGATATTCTCCCGCACCTCCGGCCGATCCATCGCCGGGTTGAGAATGCTACCGGCCTCACCGCCGGTGCAGGTCACCACTTTGACGCGATGCCCTTCCGCCACATATCGGGCCATTGTTGCGGCGCCCTTGCTCGATTCGTCATCAGGATGAGCGTGAATCGCCATCAGACGAAGTGCCAATTGAAGTCACTCCCGCTACTATCTCAGTCCATGTTTTCTGGCCGAGGCCGGGGCCCTTCGACCGCAACGATGCTACTACAGCACCGTTTCAATACCGCCCCACTATAGCGCTGCACCATCATATGACTACGCAGCATCGCTACTCGGTGGAACGACATAGCAGCAGGACACCGCGCCACACCAGAAAGATTGTTTAACTGTCAACATTTTACCACGTCGACCAAGAACTCCGATAGGCTAAAAAGCATGGCTGAAAGTTCGGAGCGAAACACCCGAAATACCGCAGCGCCTAACGGGCAGCGCGAGCGCTATGGGGACAACAGTCGCACTCTCCCCGCAAAATTGGTTGTCATCGCTATTGTTGGCATGCTCGTCATCGCCGGCGCATACATCTTCGTTCAGATGAACCGCGTCTCCGCCCCGGATGTCTCTGCAACGCAAGCGGGCTGGAGCCGCACTCCAGGTAAGGAAGATGAGCAGTTCATCTTCACGCTGGACGTCACCCGCGAAAAGCCGGAGCTGGATAGCTACTGCATTATCTACGCGCTGAACTATGACGTGGCAGAGGTCGGCCGTCGCGACGTATTCATCCCGGGCGGCGGCCCCGCTACGGTGCGTATGGACGTCCCCATTGCCACCCGCGAGCTGGCCGTCGCAGGCGATGTCTACGGCTGCTCCACCGACATTCCGGAGTTCCTCGCACCTGCTAAGTAACTGCCTTTCGCAACTGAGGATTATGCGCTTCCACGGCACGTCGTAAAGCGTGCGCGACAACACTCCGACGCGCCTGTTATTGCCATGTGGCGTGACAGTGCTATCCTGTGACGCAGCCGACGGCCCCACGCGGGGCCGCTTTTGTATTAAATAGCCAAAACACAGGAGGAACCATGACTGAGGCAAAGAACAATAGCCCATGGCTCACCCAGGAGTCCTACGACAAGCTCAAGGCCGAGCTTGAGGCGCTATATGAAAACCGCCCGGTCATCGCCGCCGAGATTAACGAGCGCCGCGAAGAGGGCGACTTGAAGGAAAACGCCGGCTACGATGCCGCTCGTGAGCAGCAGGGACAGGAAGAGGCGCGCATCCGCTACCTCGAAGACCTGCTGCAGCGCGCCACCGTCGGCGAGATCCCGCAGGAGTCCGGTGTGGCTCTGGTCGGCACCGTGGTCCACGTCTACTACGACGGCGACGAAGACGACACCGAGACCTTCCTCATCGGTACCCGTGGCGCTGACTCCTCCAACCCGAACCTGGAGACCTACTCCACCGATTCCCCGCTGGGCAAGGCTCTGGTCGGCGCTAAGGAGGGCGAGACCCGCACTTACGCTTCCCCGAGCGGCGACGAAGTGTCTGTCACCGTAGTTAAGGCTGAGCCGTACAACCCGGAGATGGATGCCTAAGCGCTCCCGGCGTTAGACCGCCTCAACCCAGGCGGCAACTTCGGGCCACAGTGCCCGATTCTTGGACCGATAGAAGCCCATATGGCCTATCGGTCCATTTTTTGTGCCCTCTCCCGCTTCGATATCGCGCTTTACGACGTCACACTGCACAGCCCTATCGGTCAATACGTCGACTGCCAACAACAAAGCGCCGGCCAACCCGTAATAACGGGCTACCCGGCGCTTGTGCGTTAGTTAGTTTTCTAGCGTTTAGTCCCTGAAGTAGGACAGCAGACGCAGAATCTCGGTGTAGAGCCAGACCAGGGTCACAGCCAGACCGAGGGCGACACCCCAGGCGTACTGAGCCGGAGCGCCAGCGCGAACCAGGCGATCAGCCTGATCGAAGTCAATCAGGAAGCTGAAGGCTGCCAGGCCGATGCAGACCAGAGAGAAGATGATCGACAGCATGCCGCCGTCACGCAGCGGGAAGCCCAGGCCGAACAGGGAGAGCACCAGGTTGCCCAGCATGAGGACCAGGACACCAATCAGAGCCGCACTCATAAAACGGGTGAACTTCGGGGTCACGCGGATAGCGCCCGACTTGTAGACGAAGAGCATACCGATGAAGACACCCAGGGTAGCCAGCACGGCCTGCATAATCAGCGCACCAGCGGCAACGCCCTGAATTGGAGCAGTGAACATGAAGCTGATGCCACCGACGAAGAGGCCCTCGAAGGCCGCGTAGGTGAGGGTAACCGGCGCGGAGCCGTACTTCTTGCCGAAGGTGGAAACCAAAACAGTAATCAGACCACCGATGGCGCCGACAATGGTCAGAATCATGGCCAGGCTGGTGGAGACACTGACGGCAATGAAGAAATTGACCGCAGCCAAAACGATGATGGTTGCCAGCGTGATGCCGGTCTTGGAAACGACATCGTCGACCGTCATCGGACGGTAGTCGGCGGCAACCTGCGACTGGTACGGGTTATCCCCGTAGCCAGCGCCCATCTGACCTTGGCCGTAGTGATGTGCGCCCGCCTGTCCGCGGGCGACGGTCTTAGTAAGTGAACTGAATGCAGGATTGCTGCTTTCGCGCACGTCGTCCTTCTTTCTTTTCTCAGTTTTTCTTACGTTTTGTATTCAGGCACACGCGCTTACGTTTGCCTACACTTTCTACAACGGGCGATGTAAAGGTATTGTTCCCAACCCTGAAAAACAGTTAGTATCAAGGTAATTCCTCGCCTGCTGGCGGTGATTTTGTAATCGCGGAAAAACTCACAGTCGCCAGGCGTGGGCACCACATGAGTGATTATGAAACAGGAGGTTGGTCAAGATGTCTGATGGCCTTGACTACGATCCGGATACCACTGGTGATTTCGACGAGACCACGCTCGATGGCTCAGAGGGACTCGATGGCGACTTCCTCACCGGTGATGGCGAGAATTATGTAATGGATCCGCCGGACCGCTGGCGGGGCGCTTCTCCGCATGACACTCTCGGCAAGCGGTTGGCCGAGGAAAAGCCGGACATCGACGTCGACGACGATCTGGATGATGACCCGGAGATGCGCTACGGCGATGTCGACGGCCACGAACCGTTCGAGTTCGGCAACGATGGCCCGCGCGACCCGGACCGCAACCGTCGGATGGGCTGGACTACTTACTAAAGTTTTCTAAGTTTTTGTAGTTTTGCCAAATTTACTATCTCGGGGCGCCGCGCAACAGTAGTATCTGTGCCATGACAGCATCTACTGCTACGACAAACCGAACTACCATCCGCAATCCGCTTAACGACGAGCTCGTTGCCCGCCTTCTTCAGCGCGTCACGGTAGCTGATAAGTCGAAGACCGCCACTATCTCGGCGCCATTTACCGGCCAGGAGCTGGCGCAGATTCCTGTCGGTACCCAGGCCGATGTCGACGAGGCCTTCAAGCGTGCCCGTGCGGCGCAGAAGAAGTGGGCCCGCATGGCACCGGAAAAGCGCGGCGAAGTGCTGCACCACTTCCACGACCTGCTCTTTACCCACTGCGACCAGGTGCTGGACCTGCTGCAGGCCGAGACCGGCAAGAACCGCGCCAGTGCCCACGAGGAGCTCGTACACACCGCTATCACCGCCCGCTACTACGGCAATCAGGGCCCGAAACTGCTTGAGCCGAAGCGAGCACACGGTGCTGTCCCAGTACTTTCCAAGACCACCGTCTACCACCACCCAAAGGGCGTCGTCGGTGTTATTGCTCCGTGGAATTACCCACTGACTCTCGCGGTTTCCGACGCGCTGGCTGCACTGATGGCTGGTAACGCCATCGTGCTCAAGCCGGACAGCACCACTCCGTTTACCGCTCTCTTCGCTGTCGATTTGCTCTACCGCGCTGGTCTTCCGGAGGATCTCTTCCAGGTCATTCCAGGCCCAGGTCGCGTTGTCGGCCAGGGCATTGTCGGCCAGTGCGACTTCCTGATGTTCACCGGCTCCTCCGAGACCGGCCGCTCGCTGGCACAGCAGTGCGGCGAGCGCCTGATCAGTTTCTCCGCGGAGCTCGGCGGCAAGAACCCGCTGATTGTCGCCGAAGATGCCAACATCAACCGCGCGGTCGAGGGCGCACGCATTGGCTGCTTCACCAACTCCGGTCACCTGTGCGTGTCCATTGAGCGAATCTATGTCGTGGACTCCGTCTGGGACGAGTTCGTCCCGGCATTCACCGACCGCGTGAAGGCAATGTCCATCGGCGCTGGCTACGAGTGGGAAACCGAGATGGGCTGCCTGCAGTCTCAGGGCCAGTTCGACATCGTCAAGTCCATGGTCGACGAGGCTATCGAGGCCGGCGCCACCGTGCTGGCCGGCGGTCGTCCTCGCCCGGATCTGGGACCGCTGTTCTACGAGCCGACCGTGCTTACCGACGTCCCGGAGGGCGTCGCCCTGCTGACCGAAGAGGTATTCGGCCCGGTGGTAGTCCTCCAGCGTGTCTCGGACGTCCATGAGGCTATCGCCAAGTCCAACGATTCCCGTTATGGCCTCAACGCTTCGCTGTGGACCTCCCCGCGTCGCGCAAAGGAGCTGGCTCCACAGCTTGAGGCCGGTACCGTCAATGTCAACGATGGTTTTGCTGCGGCCTTCGCGTCTGTCGATGCCCCGATGGGTGGTTTCAAGGATTCGGGTGTGGGCCGTCGTCAAGCAGCGGGCGGCCTGCTGAAGTACACCGATGAGCAGACGGTGACCGTGCAGCGTCTTTCCCCGGTGTCGATGCCGCAGATGCCGCGTGAGCTGTACTCGAAGGTGTTCAACACGGCACTTGTCCTCGGCAAGAAGTTCAACGTCCTGCCGTAATCCGCATGTAGCGCGCACAAATAGCAAAAGGCCAGGTCAGAAAACTCTCTGACCTGGCCTTTTGGTGCCCCCAGTGGGACTCGAACCCACACTGAAAGGATTTTAAGTCCTCTGCCTCTGCCAATTGGGCTATAGGGGCCCCTAAGAAAGATTAATGGGCGATATGGGTGTCTACCAAACTCGCCACAATTCCGTCGAGGATATCCTTCTCGCTGATGTAGAAAAAGCGCTGCTCTTCCTTCGCTGCCTCGGAAAGCGGCAGCGCCTCAAACATGTCCATCAGACCGTCCACAATGATGGAACCGCCGGCGAAGACATCCGCGCGCTTCGGATGCATCACGGGATTGGCAGCGAGGGACTCCGCGTCGGTCTCAATCACGGACGCGGTCAGCGCACGCAACGCCGCAAAGCGCAGCTGCGACAGGTGGATTGCCTCCGGGTCGTAGGTTTCTAGCCCCTGTGCCAGCGCCGACAGCGTGGTGAAGGTCCCGGCGCAGCCGACGATGGTGCGAGCCTTGTCGACAGGCACCTTCGCAACAATCTCGTCGGCCAGCTCCGCAACATACGAACGCGCCTCCTGGACCTGTTCCGCCGTCGGTGGCGAGGCCTGCAGGAACCGTTCGGTCAAGCGCACACTGCCCATAGCCACGGAATCAGAACCGGCTACCGTACCATCGTGGTCACCGACAATAACCTCGGTGGAGCCACCGCCGACGTCAATGACGCAATACGGACCGAGCTCGGGCTCCAAGTCATCTACCGCCCCGCGGAAGGACAGCGCGGCTTCCTCGTCGCCGGAAATGACCTCGGCCTCTGCACCCCACGGAGCGAGAATCTCGCGGGTCATGGCGAAGAAATCGTCGCGGTTGCTTGCGTCGCGTGTCGCCGATGTCGCCACCATTCGGACTGCTTGCACTTTTTCGACCTGCATAAGCTCCGCATACTTCGTCAGAGCCTCCCGCACGCGCTCCAGCGCCTCTGGAGCCAGCATGCCAGTGGCATCCACGCCCTGGCCAAGGCGGACGATTTCCATCAGTCGGTGCAGTTCTGTGATTTCGAGAACTCCATCGACAACCTCGACCCGGCTGATAAGCAGGCGAAGCGAATTAGTGCCGCAGTCGACGGCAGCGAGGGTCGTCATTTATCCCTCCACCCCCGGATACGCAATACCGAGCTCGGCAATCGTGGGCCAATCTGCAGGAATCGCGGTGCCGCGCAGTTTCTCGTTCTCCGCCGCCAGCGCCACCGACTCAGTACCCAGTCGGAAGTGATCCGGCCCCTTGGCCAGCGCGTAGGCAATAAGAACGTGGAGGCACTTCACGCGCGTCGGCATTCCGCCACCGGAGAAGTCCGTGCCTAGGTCTTCCATCTCATTGCGCTCTGCCAGAAACGCCTCGTGCGCGCGCTGGTAATCGGCGGCGAGGTCTTCGTCGCTTTCCAGACGCGCGGTCATTTCTTTCATCACGCCGGTCGTCTCCAACCGGGAGGCCTCGGCGGTGAGTCGCGGATCAGTTAGGTAAAAGAGCGTGGGAAACGGAGTGCCATCGTCCAAGCGCGGCTTCGTCTTGACCACACCAGGAGTGCCGTCGGGGCTGCGGTAAGAGATGTCCACTACACCGCGCGGTTCACGTCCGAGCTGCTCCGCTATCACTTCCAAATCTGCGGTATCCACAGACATCGGTCACACTCCTTTTGCTTCCGTTTTACTGACACATAATCTCACAGTCGCCTTACAAGCGCGTTGTTTCGCTTTACGACGGCACACTCCGCCGCGCATGCAACCTCACCGAGAGGCTCAGGTAGCCGTATGGAGGTTTAGGACTCCGGTACCGTCGGCAAGCTCTCTGGCCTCGTTGCCTGATCGCGCCCCGGATTAGGGCGAGTCTCTTCGGGTTCGGGCGGGATGGAAATGGAATCCCACAGAGTCTCGTACCACTTCTTGGCCTGGTGCTGCGGAATTTCCTCCGGCTGCGTCACAGGCTGTTCGCCCACGGCCGGATCGAGGATACGGAATGGGGTCTCCCCCGGCTCTACCAGCCCCAGGCGCAGACGTGCCTGCTCCTTAACATAGGCAGGGTTGGAGTAAAGCTCCTTTTCATCCTCTAACTGCTTAATTCGCTGTTCCATGCGAGCAATATTGTCCTGCGTTGCGGCTACATCCGCCTGCTGTTGTGCAAAAGTCCGCAGCGGAATTGCGAGAACAGATACTAAGAAAAGCACCAGCAGACCAATGCCGATCTTCTGTGCTGTGCTCAGCGAGCGCATTCCCGATGCGATTGCCGCTGCCGAACGCTGCCCCGCCCCTGCAGGGCGCGACTGTGTTCCGCGGCGAGATCGGTCCGATGCACTCATGTCCCACACTCTACCCGACCGCCAGCCGATGAAATAACAAAAACCCGCCCACCACCACGTGCGTGGTGCGGACGGGCAGTGCTAGACGCAGCTTTCGCAGCGCCTCAGCTCTTTACTTAAAACGCGGGAATGCGCTGCGACCAGCGTAGACAGCAGCGTCACCCAGGTACTCCTCGATGCGCAGCAGCTGGTTGTACTTAGCAACGCGCTCGGAGCGAGCCGGAGCACCGGTCTTGATCTGGCCACAGTTCAGGCCGACGGCCAGGTCAGCGATGGTGGTGTCCTCAGTCTCACCGGAGCGGTGGGACATCATGGACTTGTAGCCGGCGTTGTGAGCCATTGCGACGGCTTCGAAGGTCTCGGACAGGGTACCGATCTGGTTGACCTTGACCAGCAGAGCGTTAGCGGCCTTCTTCTCAATGCCCTCTGCCAGACGCTTCGGGTTGGTGACGAAGAAGTCGTCGCCGACGATCTGGACCTTGTCACCAAGCTGAGCAGTCAGGGTGGTGTAGCCCTCCCAGTCATCCTCCTGCAGCGGATCCTCGATGGAGACGATGGCGTAGTTCTCAACCAGGTCAGCGTAGACAGCTGCCATCTCCTCAGCGGTGTGCTCGCCGCCCTCGAAGTGGTACTTGCCGTCCTTGAAGAACTCGGAAGAAGCAACGTCGAGAGCCAGAGCGACATCGTCGCCCAGTTTGTAGCCTGCAGCCTCAATTGCCTCAACAATCAGGTCAAGAGCAGCCTTGGTGGAGTCAACCGACGGAGCGAAGCCGCCCTCATCACCGAGGCCAGTGGACAGGCCCTTGTCCTTAATGACCTTCTTGAGTGCGTGGTAGACCTCAGCACCGACGCGCAGTGCTTCCTTGAAGGTCGGGGCACCGATCGGTGCAATCATGAACTCCTGGACGTCAACGCCGGAGTCAGCGTGTGCGCCACCGTTGAGGATGTTCATCATCGGAACCGGCAGAACGTGACCGTTCGGGCCGCCGACGTAGCGGAACAGATCCAGGCCAGCGGACTCAGCAGCAGCCTTGGCAACAGCCATGGAAACACCCAGGATTGCGTTAGCACCCAGGCGGGACTTGTTGTCGGTGCCGTCCAGCTCAATCATGGTTTTGTCAACCAGACGCTGGTCCTCAGCCTCGAGGCCAATAATTGCGTCCTCAATCTCCTCGAGCACAGCGCGGACAGCCTTCTCGACACCCTTGCCCAGGTAACGGTCTCCGCCATCGCGGAGCTCGTGTGCCTCATGAACACCGGTGGAGGCACCGGACGGAACCGCAGCGCGGCCCACAGCGCCGTCTTCCAACAGCACCTCAACCTCAACGGTCGGGTTACCACGGGAGTCCAGAATTTCGCGTGCGTTCAACTCGATGATTGCAGCCATAGGTCACCTTTCCGCCGGAACCGTTCCGGCACATGACTCCAATTGTGGCACGGTTTGCCAACCTTCGCCTTAAATCCTTTTCACCCTATGCGGGCTGATTCAGCGCATAGTTCGCCGCAGCGTCCCGAACATCGCGAAGATACTGCTCAGACTGGTTATACGAGCGAATTGCAGATGCCCACCCTTCCGGGGTGGCGAGGTCGCGTTCCCCACTGCAGAGCATCCGTGCCGTGGTCGCAGTTGCGTCGTCGATGTTGTTGGGGTCGGCGACACCATCACCAGAAGCATCCATCGCAAAGCGATGCCAGGTCTCGGGAATAAACTGCATCGGCCCCACAGCGCGGTCGTACTCTGTGTCACCGTCGAGTTCGCCGTTGTCAGTATCGAGAACCTCAGCAAACCCACTCGTACCGTCCAGCGGCGGACCGATAATCGTCGGACTCACTACCCCATCGGCACCGATATGCGCCGGCTTGAGCCAATTGCCCGAGTACGTGCCGTGATTAGTCTCCACCTTGCCCAGTCCCGCAAGCGTGTTCCACTCCAGGTGGCAGCTCGGGAACTGTTCTGCCGCAATCACATATGCGTTGCCGTAGGCGCGGAGGGCGTCCTCAGAAATCCCCGTCTTCGGGGAAATCTGCTGCGCCCACTGTCGGAGCTGTTCAGAGGTGCGCCCGGGCGCGTTGACATCAATCATCGGCGGTGGCTCAGCCGCGGCAGGCGGCACATTGTCCGGAATCGGCTTCTTGGTCAACGACGGGATAACGGGTCCAGTGAACATCGCCAACGCCCCAACCGTGCCAATGATAATCAGCACCGCCAGGGAGGTTAGACCGAGGCAGCCACAGCCTCGCGAGGACTTCTTTTTCCCCCTACTGCGGCCACGCGACTTCGCCCCGCGGGGTGCGGGGTGCGCGTATTCATCAAAGGGAGAATTAGAAGGCATGGGGAATTACTCTACGGGGTAAACCATAAAAATCACTCAAACTCGAGGACAGAAATCACTTTTGTTGGAAACTAGCTGTCGCTTTCCGACGGGCCGAGGTCCTCAGCCTCTTCGTTATCTTCGCTGCCCGCTGCCCACTGCCCAGCACTACCGGCCTGCTGATTCTCCATCTGGGCCAGCTCAGCCAGGAATGCGCGTGAAGCCTGTCGGGTTCGCTCTTCCGCACCGGACTCAGTCTCCAGTCCCGGGGTCGGGACCAGAATCTCCACTGGAATGTCTGCATCGGACAGTCCCAGCGCACGTGCGCGGCGGATGGCTTCCTCAGCCAAAGTCAGAGCTGGCAACTGCGTAGCCGGGTTCGAGCGCGGACGTCCGCGGCCGTAAGTCCACAGTCGCTCCTGCTCTTCCTCCGAGACCATTTCTCCCTCGGCCACAGTGCCGTCGAAGAGGTACGGCTGACGAGCTCGCATCTTCAAAATAAAGTCGGTCGCCACGTCGTCGAAGTCGAAGTCCTCAGCGATTTCAGCGTGGAAGAGGACTTGCAGCAGCAGATCTGACAGCTCGCTACGAATGTCACCGCCCTCGTTGACTGCATCGACAAACTCGTAGGTCTCTTCAATGAGATACGGCAGCAGGCTCTTGTGCGTCTGGCGAGCTTCCCACTGCCCCGTGCGCCGTGCGGCCGCCATGATGTCCACCGCCTCGACGACGTGGGGCAGACGAGCTGCGGCAAGCTGTTCCTGCGGAGTCAGCGGTTCTGCCACTGGTTCCGGTTCTGGTTCCGGCGCCGACTCCTGCACGGGAGCCGCTGCAACCGGAGCGGCCGGGTCCGCTGGAGCTGCTGGGTCCGGTGCATCATCCAGTTCGACGGAGTAGACTTTCTCGCCCGCATCGAGGCGATCGAGTACCTCGTCGTTTCCCATATCGGTGGTGACTAGAATCTCCGCCTGGGACACCGAGTGCCCACCGGCGTCGGCGATTGCCCAGCGCACACGGATCGGGACTTCTTCGGTGTAGCTGACTTCACCGGTCAGCAGGCTAGCGGCTTCCAGCGGAATTGCAGTTGGAAAGCGGCTATCGAGCTTGATGATAGTCATACGGTTTCTAGTCCTTTCCCATGTGCGAGATATCCATACGTGGAATTCCCGCCATCGATGTCAAGAAGTCTGCTACCCACTGCACCAATGCAATATCGCGGACAGGTTTTGCCCGCAACCCTCGCCCTTCCTTCGGCATTCCGACGGAAACCGTGCGCGTTGCCGCACGATAGGTCGCCTGTGGATACAGGCGCTTGAGACGCACCTGCTTGGAGTCAGCAAGCTCCATAGGGGTTATTCTAATGTGCGCACCCATGGCTTGAACTTCATGCACGCCGAATTCCCGGCAAATAATTCGAAGTCGTGAAATAACCGCCAGTCTTTCCACCTCAATGGGTGGGGTTCCGTAACGGTCGATGAGTTCTTCGAGCACTACGTCGATATCGTCCAGCGCACTGGCGGCAGCAAATTTGCGGTACGCCTCTAGACGTAGGCGTTCCGACGACACATATTCGGCCGGAATATTCGCATCGACCGGCAAATCGATCCGAACTTCCTTCGGTTCGTTATCGGAAGCATCCGGCGTTTCACCATCGGCCACTGCCTTCAGCGCGGCCACGGCCTCGCCAACCAGTCGGACGTACATGTCGAAGCCGACGCCGGCAATGTGACCGGACTGCTCCGCACCGAGGATATTTCCGGCTCCGCGCATTTCCAGGTCCTTCATGGCCACGGCCATACCGGCACCCAAGTCATTGTTCTGCGCGATCGTGGACAGACGGTCGTAGGAAGTCTCCGTCAGCGTCTGATTTTCCGGGTAGAGGAAGTAGGCATAGGCGCGCTCACGGGAACGGCCCACGCGACCACGCAGCTGGTGTAGCTGGGAAAGACCCATATGGTGGGCGTTTTCCACAATCAACGTATTGGCGTTGGCAATATCCAGGCCGGTCTCCACGATGGTGGTACACACCAGCACGTCGTACTCGCGCTGCCAGAAGCCATCGACCGTGCGCTCCAGCTGCTCCTCCCCCATCTGACCGTGGGCCACTACCACGCGGGCCTCGGGCACCAAATTGCGGATATTCTGGGCGACTTTGTCAATGGTTTCCACCTTATTATGCAGGTAGAACACCTGTCCGTCGCGAAGCAGCTCTCGCCTGATAGCAGCGGCGACCTGCTTGTCGGACTGCGCGCCGACGTATGTCAGCACCGGGTGACGATCCTGCGGCGGGGTGAGAATCTGGCTCATCTCGCGGATGCCGGCAATCGACATTTCGAGCGTGCGCGGAATTGGCGTTGCGGACATGGTGAGCACGTCGACGTGGTGCCGTAGCGCCTTGATGTGTTCCTTGTGTTCGACGCCGAAACGCTGCTCCTCGTCAACGATGACCAGGCCGAGTTCTTTCCACTGCACGCCGGTCTGCAGGAGACGATGCGTGCCGATAACAATGTCGACCGTCCCGTTCTTCAGCCCTTCGAGGACCTCCTTGGAGTCCTTCGGCGAGGTAAAGCGGGACAGTCCACGGATGGTGACCGGGAAGCCCTCCATACGCTGAGTGAAAGTGGTCAAATGCTGCTGTGCCAACAGCGTAGTTGGCACCAACACTGCTACCTGACGGCCATCTTGAACAGCCTTGAAGGCAGCACGCAGTGCCACCTCGGTCTTGCCGTAGCCGACATCGCCGATGAGCACGCGATCCATCGGCACCGGCTTTTCCATGTCGGACTTGATTTCGTCGATGGCCTGAAGCTGGTCCTCAGTCTCGGTGAAGGGGAAGTTATCCTCCATCTCCTGCTGCCATGGCGTATCCGGCGCGAACGCGTGGCCCGGCGCGGCTTGGCGCTCGGCGTAGAGCTTGACCAGCTCTTCCGCAATCTCGCGGACAGCGCCACGGGCCTTGCGCTTGGTGGACTTCCAGTCCGAGCCGCCCATCTTCGACAGCGCGGGCTTTTCACCGCCGACATAGCGCGACAGCAAATCCAGGCTCTCCATCGGCACGTAGAGCTGGTCCGAGGGGCCTCCGCGCTTGCTCGGTGCGTACTCGAGCACCACGTACTCGCGGCGAGCCTGATCCTCGCCCGTGCCGATGGTGCGCTCAGTGAGCTTCACAAACCGACCAATGCCATGCGTGTCGTGCACGACATAGTCACCGGCCTTCAGCGCCAGCGGATCCACCTGACCACGGCGCTTCGCTGGCTTGCGGCGCCCACCAAGCGCGCCTTCCGCGATGCGGTTACCTGTGATGTCCTGCTCGGTAATCAGAGTCAGCGCGCCACCGGGGATTCGCGGGAACACCAGGCCACCGTGCAAAACACCCTGGTAGACCGTAATTCTTCCGGACTCGGGATACTCCGGGCCCGCCGCCATGCGCGTCGCAATTCCGGCTTCCCTAAACTTTTCCGCTTGCCGACGCGCCCCCGCGGGCGTCGCCGCCACGTACGCCACTCGCTCCCCCGCGACCGTGGCATCGCGCAGCTGCTTCATCAGGTGACCAATTTCCTTTAAGTCGCCGCGTGGCGCGGGCCCAGGCTCGAAGGTCAGTGGCAGCACATCATCTTCGGTGACTCCCGCCTCCAACATGCCGGGCGGGGAAATATGCCACGAAGTGGGCATCGGGATAGAGGCCAAGCTGCGGTACGCGCTGGGCTCCAGCCCATCCGTGGCGATTGGCGCCGAGCCACCCATCGCAGCAGTTTCCCACGCTGCGGCCATAAACTCCTCGCCTGCACTGATCAAGTCTTGTGCGCGGGAGCGAATGCGCTCCGGCCCGCACATGAGCACATGCGTTTTCTCCGGCATGACCTCGGTGAGCATCTTCATCGGATGCTGACTAATCAGCGGAATCAGCGATTCCATGCCCTCCACCCACTGGCCATCGCCGATGCGGGTGAGCATTTCTTGGACCTGACCCGAGCGCGTGGTGGCGAGTTTCTCCGCGGCGGCCTTCACGTCGTCGTCGATAAGCAGTGCACGACACGGGAAGATATCCAGCTGGTCGACCTCTACCTCAGAGATCGTGCGCTGGTCAGCGACGGAAAAGGCGCGCAGGTCGGTGACCTCGTCACCCCAGAGCTCGATACGTACCGGCAGCTCTTCGGTCGCAGGGAAAACATCGACGATGCCGCCACGCACGGCAAACTGGCCACGCCTGCCGACCATGTCCACATGCGAATAGCCGTGATGCACCAGCCGCTCAACCAGGTTCTCGCAGTCCCGGTCCAGTTGGACGTGAATGGGGGCGCTGGCTTCAGCCTCGAGGTCGTCCACAATCGGCTGCACCAACGAGCGCACCGCC
The DNA here is from genome assembly GCF_001809065.1 of Corynebacterium sp. HMSC055G02. Lineage (NCBI taxonomy): Bacteria > Bacillati > Actinomycetota > Actinomycetes > Mycobacteriales > Corynebacteriaceae > Corynebacterium > Corynebacterium sp. HMSC055G02. The sequence goes on from NZ_KV795675.1 coordinate 119,511, forward strand.
GCAATCAGAACGTCGACTTTGCCCCGGCGAACGTCGTAAAGCGCCTTACGACGCTGCGCCACGGTATCCACCGCTGGCGAAAGCTTCTCATGCGGGAGCGTCTCCCACGAGGGGAACATAGCTACACGGTCGCCGATCATCGACTTGACCTCGGCAGTCAGGTCCTCCGCCTCACGGCCGGTAGCCGTGATGACCAGCACCGGCACCTTCGTAGACATGGCGTAAATAAGGTGCGAACGCACCGCGTCCGCACCCGTGAGCGCCAGCTCGTCTTCGCCGATGCGCCCGAGCACGCCGACAAATTGAGGATCCGTGACAACGAGGCTTTCCAGCCCCGACAGCGGGTTCGGCAGAATGCTGGGTGTGGCTTTCGCCGAGGAAGACGCAGAAGTTGGCATAGCCCCAATATAACCATGCACCCCGGATCCACCCTGCGTGCTGGTTAGCCGTTCTCCGCCACCTGCATCGGGTCTGCTGCGGCACCTGCGCCGAACTTCGCGCCCTCAGCGGCCGCTGGCACATCAGCGGAGCCATGCAGAGTCGGAGAACCCTCCATGCCGGCCAGCCCGTTCCAACACAGGTTCACGATGTGCGCCGCCACTGTCTCCTTATCCGGACTGCGCTTCTCCATCCACCAGCGAGCGGTCTGCGAAACCATACCGACCATGCAGTTTCCGTAGAGCACCGACATGGCCGGGTCGAAGCCGGCGCGTTTGAAAGCCTCGGCAAGGATAGGCGTAATCGACTCAGTGGCATTATTCAGCAGCGTCTCATAGCCACCCGCCACGCCGGGGTCGCGAGAAATAATGGAGAATCCCTCCGGGTTTTCCTCCACATAAGTCAGCAGTGCCAACACCGCCTGTTCGATGCGGTAACGCGAGCGTCCCAGGGACAACGCTTCCCTAATCGTGGCCTCCAGGGTCTTCATCTCCTGGTCGACGACTGCCTGGTAGAGCCGCTCTTTGGTACCGAAATGCTCGTAGACAACCGGCTTTGATACCCCAGCTGCGGCAGCGATCTCCTCCATTGAGGCGGCATCAAGCCCCTTGGCGGCAAAGATTCCACGGCTGACTTCTGTCAGCTGAGCTTTGCGCTGTGGACCGGTCATACGTCGTCTCGGAGAATTGGAGGCCATGCTTTTAGATTAGTGGCTAAAGTCTTGCTATCGTATATCGCAGGCGCAAGCGAGTTGGCTGAGTCGAATCAGCGTCGAATCAGCCATGCAATTTTTCGCGTTTGCCCCATTCTCCCATGGTGTAATGGCAACACTCCGGTTTTTGGTACCGGCATTCTAGGTTCGAGTCCTGGTGGGAGAGCAAGCGGGGGGCCGGCCCCTTAATTAAGAAGTGACTTTTCGCCCCGCCGTGACCGTGATGCACCCTGACCGAGGAGTAGCAAGTTTCATGTCAAACGGTTCGGCCACCGCTGTGGTCATTCTCGCCGCGGGTCAAGGCACCCGAATGAAATCCGATACGCCGAAAATGCTGCACGCTATCGGCGGTCGTACCATGTTGGAGCACGCGCTCTATGCCGCCAAGGGCATTAATCCGGATGAGATTGCTGTTGTCGTTGGCCACCAGCGCGAAAAGGTAATCGACGCCATCGGGACTTGGGCTTCGGATACCGAGCACTCCAACGGTGTCGTCATTGCCCACCAGGACGAGCAAAACGGTACCGGCCACGCTGTTCAGTGCGCGCTGGAGCACCCCGAGCTGCAGAACTTCGATGGCACCATCCTGGTAACCACTTCCGATGTTCCGCTGCTGGATTCCGAAGCGCTCCAGGCACTGCTCGAAGAGCACAACCGCAAGCCACGCGCTGCCGTGACTGTGCTGACCTCCACTGCTGACAACCCGCACGGCTACGGCCGCATCGTTCGCAACGCCGACGGCGAAGTTCTGCGCATCGTGGAGGAAAAGGATGCCTCCGACGAGGAACGCGAGATTACCGAGGTCAACTCCGGTGTCTACGCATTTGATGCCGAGACCCTGGCAAACGCTCTCAAGCAGCTGGACACCAACAATGCCCAGGGCGAGCTCTACCTCACCGATGTCATCGGCATCGCCCGTGAGGCCGACCGCTCAGTACGCGGTCACCGCCTCGCCGATGCCACCGTCGTCGCCGGTGTCAATGACCGCGTCCAGCTGGCTACCCTTGGCCGCGAACTCAACCGTCGCACCTGCGAGGCAGCTATGCGCGGGGGCGCCACTATCGTCGACCCGGACACCACGTGGATTGACGTTGAGGTGGAAGTCGGCCGCGACGTCACGATTCTGCCGGGCACGCAGCTGCACGGCAAGACCGTGATTGGCGACGGGGCCACCGTGGGACCGGACACGACACTGACCAACATGGTCGTCGGCAAGCGCGCCAGCGTCGTACGTACACACGGTTCCGATTCGGAGATCGGCGAGGATGCGACGGTCGGACCGTTCACCTACATTCGCCCGAACACCAAACTCGGTGTCGGCGCGAAGCTCGGCGGCTTCGTAGAAGCGAAGAACGCGCAGATCGGAAACGGTTCGAAGGTTCCGCACCTGACCTACGTCGGCGATGCGGAGATTGGCGAGCACTCCAACATTGGTGCCTCCAGCGTGTTCGTGAACTACGACGGTGTCAACAAGCACCGCACTGTTATCGGCTCGCATGTTCGCACCGGCTCCGACACCATGTTCATCGCTCCGGTGACCGTGGGTGATGGTGCGTACTCAGGTGCAGGTACTGTTATTAAGGACGACGTTCCTCCGGGAGCATTGGCGGTCAGTGGTGGCCGTCAGCGCAACATCGAGGGATGGGTCGAGCGGAAGCGTCCAGGTACCGCTGCTGCTGAGGCAGCGCAGGCGGCGCAGGTAGCTGACAACGCTGACAACAACAAGGAAGACCAGGAAGGCTAGACGGCAGATGACCGGCCAGTGGATCGATAACCAAAAGAACCTCATGCTCTTCTCCGGAAGGGCACACCCGGAATTGGGCGAGGCAGTTGCCAAGGAGCTCGGCACAGAGCTGACTCCGATGACCGCTCGTGATTTTGCCAACGGTGAAATCTTCGTGCGCTACGAGGAATCCGTCCGCGGTTCCGATGCCTTCGTACTGCAGGCGCACCCGGCACCGCTGAACAAGTGGCTCATCGAGCAGCTGATTATGATTGACGCGCTCAAGCGCGGTTCGGCCAAGCGCATCACCGCTATCCTGCCGTTCTTCCCATACGCCCGCCAGGACAAGAAGCACCGTGGCCGTGAGCCGATTTCCGCTCGCCTGGTCGCTGATCTGCTCAAGACCGCAGGCGCTGACCGCATCGTCTCCGTGGATCTCCACACCGACCAGATTCAGGGCTTCTTCGACGGCCCGGTCGATCACATGCACGCCATGCCGATTCTGTCGGAGTACATCAAGAAGAACTACTCCCTGGACAACCTGGTCGTGGTCTCCCCTGACGCCGGCCGTGTGAAGGTTTCCGAGAAGTGGGCCAACACCCTGGGCGACGCCCCGCTGGCCTTCATTCACAAGACCCGTTCCGTCGATGTCGCAAACCAGGTTGTCGCCAACCGCGTGGTCGGCGAGGTCTCCGGTAAGACCTGTCTGCTCATCGACGACATGATTGACACCGGCGGCACCATCGCCGGCGCTGTCAAGGTGCTGCGTGAGGCTGGCGCTGAGGATGTCATCATCGCTACCACGCACGGCGTCTTCTCCGACCCAGCTCGCGAGCGCCTGTCGAAGTGCGGTGCCCGCGAGGTCATCACCACCGATACCTTGCCGCAGTCCACCGAGGGCTGGGACAACCTGACCGTCCTGCCAATCGCACCACTGCTGGCTAAGACGATCCACGAGATCTTCGAAAACGGTTCCGTCACCACCCTCTTCGAGGGTCAGGCATAAGTTCTTTCCGCTTGCCGACGGGCACCCCGCCGCGACCAGCAACCTAGTTTTGCTGGTGGTGGCGGGGTTTGCTGTTTGACCTGTTAGTCCACTACAATTTCTCCGGTAAGTCTCGGCGAGGGCGGCCACAGTAGGTGGTTGCCGTTATCGACGCGACGCTCGCAGCCCAACTTTTGCGCCCACGGTGGCATGGATGCGGCACGTGCTCGACTCGACGACTCAATATCGAATCGTTTAGGAGTCCATTTTCATGGCAAAGCCCAACATCATCAAGATTGATGCCCGTAACCGCACCGAGTTCGGCAAGGGTGCCGCTCGCCGTGCCCGCGTTGCTGGCGACATCCCGGTTGTCATCTACGGCGCTGACCTGGATGCCCCGAAGCACATCCTCGTTGACACTCTGGATTTCCACGCTGTCATCCGTAACCACGGTGTCAACGCTGTTCTGGACGTCAACATCGAGGGCGAGTCCCAGCTGTCCATGGTCAAGGCTGTTGACCAGAACCCGCTGACCCTCGACATCGACCACGCTGACCTGCTCGCCATTCACCGTGACGAGAAGGTTGAGGTTGAGGTTCCGGTCGTTCCGACTGGCGAGCTCGCTCCGGGCGCCCTGCTCATGCAGGATGCCGAAACCATTCTGGTCAACGCACCGGTTCTGGCTATTCCGGAAGAGATCGAGGTCTCCGTCGAGGGCGCAGAGGTCGGCACCATGGTTCACGCCGGCGACGTTACCCTGCCGGAGGGCCTGGTCCTCACCGACGACGCTGACCTGCTCATCTTCAACATTGTCGAGCCGGAGGAAGAGCCGGCTGGCGACGTCGATGCCGACATCGAGGGCATGGGCGAGGCTGAGACCCCGGATGAGCCAGCTGAGGAAGAGGCTGCTGAGTAGTTAACCTCTCGCATGCTTAGCTAACACAGCTGCGTAAGAAAGGGACGGACTTTTGTCCGTCCCTTTCTTTTTTCTGAAACTCCCCGAAGTCAGAAGTCCGCGCGCTGTGTGCCAAGATTGAACTCATGAACGCCTCCACCACACCTTTGCTTGTCGTGGGGCTTGGCAACCCTGGGCCCAAATATGAACTCACCCGCCATAACGTCGGGCATCTGGTGCTAGATGAACTAGCCAGCCGCACTTCTCCGATGCCGTCGTCGTTTAGCGTGCACAAGAAGTCGAATGCTGAGATAGTCCAGACTCGGTTCAAGACTTCCGACGGTGGCGAGCGGCAGGTGATTCTGGCTAAGCCCCGGACGTACATGAACCTGTCGGGTGGACCGGTCGCGGCGCTGACAAAGTTCTTCAACGTCGCACCTACCGACGTCGTGGTAGTCCACGATGAGCTGGACCTGGACCCGGGCGTGGTGCGCCTCAAGCGCGGCGGGGGCGAGAATGGCCACAATGGCCTGCGCTCGACCACGAAGTCGTTGGGCACGAAGGACTACATGCGGGTACGTATTGGCATTGGCCGTCCTCCGGGCCGCCAAGATCCGGCGGACTACGTGCTGCGTAACTTCAATGCTAAGGAACGCGAGGAGCTCGCTTTCACTCTGCCCACTGCTGCGGAGGCGGTGGAGCTAATCGCCAGCCACGGGCTGGAGATTGCGCAGAACCAGATTCACGGGCGGTAGCAGTAGCGGGAAGGGGGCTATTTTCACGTTCCCGGGAGCTTCAGTCTTTACAGCTCGTCGGTGTTCGTGCTGCTCGGCGTTTTCGTCGGCGTTTTCGCTCTGTCCACCGAGCGCCTGGCGGTGGGATTCGGGAAGCTGCGGCAGGGCGCCCGTGAGGGCATCGACCAGGTGATGAGGATCAGGCGTCCGAGGAGCTCCCCGTCCGGCACGCCCACGACTCGGCGTAGCGGCCGCCCTTCGCCAGCAATTCATCGTGCGTGCCCCGTTCTGCGACCGTCCCGTCCTCCGAAAGCACGACGATGAGGTCGGCATCGCGAACGGTGTGCAGGCGATGGGCGACGACAATCACGGTGCGATCGCCGCGCAACGCCTCCATCGTGCCGACGATCGCCCGCTCAGTGGCCGCATCCAGCGAGGACGTCGGCTCGTCGAGAAGCACCACCGGGGAATCCTTCAGAAGCGCCCGGGCGATGGCGAGGCGCTGCCGCTCGCCTCCCGACAGCAGCGTCCCCTCCTCCCCCACCGGGGTATCCCACCCGGAAGGCAGCAGCTCCACGATGCGGTCCACCCCGGAACGCCGGGCGGCCTCGCGCAAGCGATCCCCGTCACCGGGCTCGGAACCGAATCCGGGATCGGCGAAGACCACGTTGTCCCGCACGGACGCGTCGAAAAGGAACGTCTCCTGGAACACCGGGGTCACCAGCGAGTTCACGCCGTCGGTGCCAATCCGAGGCAAGGGTACCCCGCCGATGAGGACCTCCCCCGAGTCCGGATCATGAAAACGCGACAGCAGCCGCATGACCGTCGTCTTGCCCGCCCCCGACGGTCCCACTACGGCAACCAGCGCTCCCTGAGGGGCACGGAAGCTGACGCCGTCGAGAACCTTCTTATCCCCGTACCCGAAGCTCACGTCGCGGAACTCCACGTCATGCCCGTCGGGCAGCTCCGGTGCGGCAGGTTCGGGAAGGGCGGGGATTGCCCGCAGGTCACGCAACGCAGCCAACGTGTTGCGGCCCGCACCGAAACCGCCGGACAACGCTCCCGCCGTGGTGATCGGTCCGGTGAACTGGACGACCACGATGAGCATCGGCGCCAAATGCGCCGGCGCCATCCCGCCCGTCGCGGCGACTGCCACGGCGACTATCACCGCCGCCGTGAACACCGCATGGACGACCGAACCCAGCCGTCCGATGGCCGCCCCCTGCGTCGACGTCGCCTTCGCGAACGCATCGTGTTGGGCCCGGATTGCCTCATCCACCATCGCGTCCGCCGCCGAACCGTCGCCCGCGGCGCGAATCGCCTGCTGGCAGCGGGTGAACTCGATCAGCCTGCCGGAGACGGCAGCGACGGCGTCAGCATGCGCTTCGTCCGACTCCCCGCCGACGCGACCAATAGCCCGGTAGGCGAAGAAGATCACCGGCGCCGACGCGACGAGAACCAAACCGACGCGCCAATCCACCGCCAGAATTCCGAAGGCGATGACGGTCGGCGCAACCGCCGCGGCGATGACAGGCCGCAGGATCACGTGCGGCACGGACGCCGCGAACGCGATACCCGACGATGCCATCTCCGAAAAGCGGCCGGCCGTGGACTTGGTGACGTACCCGAGTGGCAACGTCAGCACGCGTTCGCCCAGAGAACGCAGTAGGGACGACAGCACCGCTGCGGAATTCGCCCTGCCGACCGTCCCCGCGGCGAGAGACAGCACCGCATGGGCGGCCGCGAGGCCGGCGATGACGCCGGTGAAACGCCACGCCGTCGCATCATCTCCCTCGGCCAGAGCCGACAGCAGCGGCAGCAGCGCGACGAACGCCGCTCCCTGAGCCAGCGCGGCAAGCGCGGCCAACGCAATGAGCCACGCCAGCGTCATTCTCGAGCGCCGATCCGTCATCGACCACAAGTCCCGAATCATCGGTTCCCCGCCTTTTCATCGTCTAATTCAGTGCCCCGCGGGGCGGATGGTTCGTCGTCGAGCGCGAACGCGCGCCACAAATCCCGGTAGCGGCCACCGCGCGCAAGCAACTCGTCGTGGGTACCCGCCTCCGCGACCGCTCCCCCGTCGAGAACGAGGATGCGGTCGGCGTTGCGGATCGTGCTCAACCTGTGCGCGATCACAATCACCGTCCGTGAACGGGCCAAACGCTCGATTGCGGACTGGATGAGGGCCTCGGAAGCCGAATCCGCGTAAGCGGTTGCCTCGTCGAAGATGAGCACCGGCGCGTCCGTGACGATCGACCTCGCGATGGCCACGCGCTGCGCCTCACCACCGGAAAAGGTCACGTCGACGTTGACCACCGAATCCAGGCCCTTCGGCAGCGCCGCGATGACCGCACCGAGGTTCGCGAGCTTCGCGGCCGCCATGATTTCGCCGTCGGTGGCGTCTCTCCTGGCCAGCCGGATGTTCTCCCGCAACGGCAGCGTGAGCAACTGCGGATCTTGGAACACTACCGACACCGAGCGGTGCACGTCACGCACGGCGATGTCGCGAAGATCGGCGCCGCCCAGCAGCACCGAGCCTTCAACGGGGTCGTAGAAACGCGCCAACAGCCGGGCGACGGTGGACTTTCCGGAACCGGAGGACCCCACCAGCGCAGTGAGGGTCCCCGGTTCGAACGTCGCGGACATCCCGTCGAGGACCCGCGGCCCATCGCCGTAGGAGAAGACCAGGTTCCGGGCCTCGAGCGCGCCTCCGCGCGCGGGCACCGGATCGGCGGGCTCGACGATCGGCGGCGTGCCCAGCACCTCCGCGATGGACTTCAGGGCAGCGATCCCCGCGATGATGGGTTCGGAGTTCATGGCCACCCGCACGATTGCCGCGGAGAGTCCAAGGCCGAGAACCAGCCCGGCGACGAGCCCCTCCGGTAGGCCGTCCGCGGCGTCCCTCAGAGCGAGGCCGGCCCCGCACACCACTGCGAGGACTGTGATCGGGGACGTCACCACGTCGATGACCCCGAGATAGATGTTCGACTGCCGGGACCAGGCAGACCACGCACGGACGAACGACAGCGCCGCGGCATCGTAGCGACCCGCGCCCTGGTTGGCGCGTCCGAAGGACTTCATCACTGAGATACCTCGCACCAACTCGATGACCGCGGCCGTCACTCCTTCGGAGGCTCGCTCGTAGTCGCGCTGAAGACCGGCTCCGCGCGAAATCATCACACCCATCAGGGCGAAGGTGACCAGCACCGGGACGACCGCCACCGCCGCGATCCGCCAATCCACCGCGACGAGCGCGATGAGGGAAAGCAGGGGAACCAGCACCGCCACCACGGTCTCACCGACGGTGTGGCCCATGAGCTGGTGGACAGCCGCGACGTCCTTCTCAACCGACCCGATGATTCCCGACGAGCGCCGGGCGTCCAGCCAGCCCAGCGGCAACTTCCGGATTTGGGCGACCAGCTGGCGCCGGAGGTGGAGCTGCAGGTCGTTATCCGCCCGGTGCGAGAGCATACCGGCGGCGCCGTCCGCGGCCATGCGCACCGTTGCGGCGACGACGATGACAGCCACGGCCAACCACGTCCGATGCTCCGGGGCCTCCGGGTACGTCATCGCGATGTCGATGATGCCGACCAGCGAAGCGACGGTAGCCACCGACGACAGGACGGATAACGCGACCACCGCACGCATCCGGGTCCGGATCGGGGCGAGCAGCGACCACGGGCTTACGGTCCCGTCCACGGCGCTCACTTGCCCGCCTCCCCGATCGTGCTTTTCTTCGTGAGAGTGCAGAAGTACACCATGCCGGCGCGTGAGGCTCCGCCCAGCTTCAGCCCGTTGGCTTCGGCGAGGTCCTCGAGCTCGCTGCCCCGGAACACCCGGTGGCCCATCTTCGCCATGACGGCCATGTCGACCCGCTCGTTCACGTCGGGATCCTCGGCGAACGTCTGCACGTAAGCGATGCCGCCGTCGGCGAGCAGCCCGGCGACCCTGCCGAGCACAGCACCCGCATCCTTCATTTGGTGGAGCGCGCCGCACACCCAGATTTCATCGGTCCCGCCGGGCTCTCCCGCGAGCGGCGCGAGGACGTCGGCGACGTGGAATTCCGTCCGGGCCCCGAGCCCTTCGACGGCGGCGCGTTCGCGGGCGATGCGGATCGCATTGGGCGACAGGTCGTAGCCGACGATGTTCGCCCTGCGATAGCGAGGCTCGGCGGCAAGCATGCGGGCGAGCCACCCGGTTCCGCAACCGAGGTCGAGAACCCGGGCTGGCGCATCCGGCCCGGGATCCAGCGCACGGAGCTTCCGATACACGGCGGCGGCGTCCATCGGTTCACGCGCATAGCGGCTGAGGAACCTCGGCTGGACCTTGTCCTCGTAGGCCGCGAGGAGTCTGCGGTTGTTCTGGACGATCTGGGCAATCGACTTCATCTGGTTCTGTCTCCGGGTGTGTGGGCCGCGTCCACGCGGCGGTTTCGGGTTAGGTGCTCGGGTTCGCGGGCCGTCATCGGCGGCGCCGCCCCCGTGGACGTGCCCGTCATGCAGACTCCCCCGGCCTGATTTTCACGGCGATGCCCCACGCCGCGAGCACGGCGATGCCTAAGAACCAGGCCGCGCAGACCACCAGACCCGCAGCCCCGGTGCCGTTGACGGCCTCGCCGGCCGCGGATACGGGGGTGTGCCCGGCGATTCCGCGCAGGAGAGGACGGAAGTGGTCGGCGGGCATGAGCACCGTGTTGACGAACATCGCAACGATGATTAACGGGATGAGAGCCACGGAACCCTGGGGGCTGGTGATGGAGAACGCGATGTACGTGCCGGTGCATGCGGCCGCCGCGGCAACCATCGCGCCGGTCACCGCGATCCTCCACCACCAGGACACCTCCGGGAGGCCGTCGGACAGCAAGGCGGCCACCGCCGCGACGACGACCGTCATCGCCATGATCCGGATGAACTCGGCAATAATCCGTGCGGCCGGCACGGCCGCGTACGGTGACGGCATGGTGATTAACCGCTCGTGGAAGCCATTGCTGCGTTCAACGAACACGGTGGACGATCCCGTGATGGCCAGGATGAACGCCCACGCCGTCACGACCAGGATGACCGCGTTCCGGAGTTCGAACTCTCCGGTGAGCTGCCTGACCAGGCCACCGAACATGCGGTTGACGATGAACAGGTACACGAGCGGAGCAATGAACGTCATGAACCAGAAGTCGGGGCGCCGCAGCCAAATGTGGGCAATGCGCCGCAGATGCACGAAGATGGGGCCGATCATGATTCGCTCCTCGAGGTGAACCGGCGGATGAACAGGACGATTCCGGCGACCGCCGCGACACCGAGCCACAGGGCGGCCTCTTCCCCGGCGCGATCCGGGAAGGCGTCCGGGGACGCCGCCCTAATCACCTCGATCACCGGCGAAAAAGGCATGTGGCGCACGACGTCGCGAAGGGAGCCGTCCAAAGCGGTCGCCGGAATGAACGCGGTGGAGAACATGAGCAGCAGCATTTCCAGCGCCTGGATCGATGAGGCCGTCGACACCGGGGCGGGCACCATCAGGATCACCCCGTCCGTGACCAGGGACAGGACCGCCGCGGCGAGCAGCGACCACAGGACAGTCCACGCGACGTCACCGATAGCCATGTCGAGGCCGCAGGACCACGCGACGACCAGCAGCGCCGCGATCGACGCGGACATCCGCAGCACATCGGTGGCGAGCCTGCCGGCGACATAGCCGCCTGTGGCCCCGGGCAACACGCGCACGCGGTCAACGAGCCCGGACTCGACGTCCTGTCCCACCGCCATCGCCGACGCCGCGGCGGTGAACATCGCCGCCTGGAACAGGCAGCCGCCGAGCACGAAACGCAGGTACCCGAAGCCGGATTGCCCCGCCGAGTACCCAAACACCGCGTACAGGCACAGCAGGAAGAGCGGCGGAACTACGAACATGGAGATCAGCGACGCGGTGTTGCGTCGCAACAGCAGCAGATCCCGACGGAGAAACGCCGCGACCGACGTCGCACTCATCGCGCCGCACCCCCTGCGTTCATCGATATGAACACCTCGTTGAGGGTGGGCGGCGACACGCTCAGCGAATCCGGCGACGCTTCCGAGGCCTCCATCGCCTGCGCCACCGCCTCGAGGACCCGCGGTCCGGGGTCGACGTCGAGGGACACCGACTTCCCCGCGACGCGGGCGCCGTCCAGGCACGTTCCCCCGAGGCAGCGGGCGAACGCCTCCGCCTCGGCGGCGGTGGCAAAGGACACGCGGAGCACGTGCGACCCGAAGTCGCGGCGCAATTCCTCCGGCGTTCCGCTGGCGACGATGCGGCGATCCTTGAGCAGATGGACGTGGTCTGCCAGCGCCTCCGCCTCTTCCAGGTACTGGGTGGTCAGCACCAGGGTCATTCCGTCGTCCCGCAGTTGCCGGATGAAGCCCCACAGCTCTTCGCGGCTGACCGGGTCCAGCCCCGTCGTGGGTTCGTCGAGGAACAGCAGCCTGGGCACGACGCACAGCGACGCGGCGATGTCGAGGCGGCGCCGCATGCCACCCGAATAGGCCGACGCCAGCGTCGAGGCACTGTCCGCGAGCGAGAATTGCGCGAGCAGTTCCGTCGCGCGGGCGGCCGCGGCGGCGCGGTCGAGTCCGCGCAGCCGCCCGAAGAACTCCAGGTTCTCCCGGCCGGTGAGGTTCTCGTCGATCGCCGCGAATTGGCCGGTGGTGGCAATGTCAGCGCGCACGCCCGCCGGGTCCTCTTTCACATCGCGCGAGAAGATGCTCACCTCGCCGGAGTCGGCGGTGATGAGCGTCGACAGGATTCGGATGAGGGTGGTCTTGCCTGCACCGTTGTGGCCGAGGAACGACACGATCGCCCCGGTGGGCACGGTGAAACTCACGCCGTCGAGCACATGCTTGCGCATCCGGGCACCGCGCTTTCCCTTGCGCCCGCCTTCGGGCGGGGTGCCCGCTTTGCCCGCAATCGGGTAGCTCTTCGTGAGGTCGCGGACGACAATCGTCGCACCTCGTTCAGCTTGATCCGTCATCGTTTCCCCTTTCCTTTGGTATCGCAGTGGGCCGCTGTCGGCAGCGGCCCCGTGGTCGGGTTGTCATGCGGCACCTCGATATGGATGCCCGCATCGCGGGCGAAGGCGAGGACCGGTTCGAGGAGCCGGGGGTGGCCGACGAGATCCCGGCACCCCGGCGCGACCGGCTTCCCCGCGACCGCCACAACGGTGGCGGCAGCAATCGCCGCGGTCATTTTGTAGGAACCCGGGCCGGTCGCCCGGACGACGGTCGTTTCGGCCGGTGCCTGGTCACGGCCTCGAACCACCTCGGGGGATCGGCGACCACCTCGGAAACCGGCAGCAACACCTGGTCGTAACCACAAAAAAGGGCGTAGACGTGGAAGCCGATCAGCGAAAGGTTGTGGGTCAAAGGTAGCCACGTGAGCATCTTGTTCTCGTACCGGTGTGCGTGGCGTGGGATCGTCGCGCGCAGACCGTTCAGCACGGACTCGTTGGTTACGATGACGCCCTTTGGCGATCCCGTGGAGCCGGACGAAAACTGGATAAGGGCTTCGCCGGCCGTCCCACCTCGCACCGGGAACGCGGGGACCGCCCCGGAGCCATCCCCGGAATCCACGTCCCCCGCCTGAGAGAAGTCCGATTCAGCATCACCCGGCATCGCCGCACCCGGTTCCGCGGCAGCGTCATTGACGATGGACACGTCGAGCAGCCGGTCCTCGCCCACGACCACGGCACCGTTTGCGCCGGTGAGCAGCGTGTGACTGCGTTCGTCGACCAGGATCGGGGCCCCGGGCATCATGTCCGAGAGCGTCCGCACCCTGTCGACGTCAACCGGGCCCGCCACCGCCTCCGCATGGACCCGGCCATACGGGACGAAGACGTCCCGCCGATTCTCGACGAAGGTGATCCCCTTTTTCGTCTCATCGGCCTTGTCCCGAAGCACGTCGCTGATGGTCCGGATCGTGTTCATTGGTACCTCTTTCGGTTGTCGGCGCCATGCCGGTGCCGGGCGGACCGGGCCGCATGGCGTGACCCGGCGGATGTGTCTGAAGGGTTGAAAGGGTGACGAAACTGGGTGGGGCGCGTCTCCGCACAAGCTCGGAAACGCTCGCGGGCCCGGGACCCGCCGGTTCCGGGTGCCCGTCAAGTCACTGCGGACACCAGGGCGGCGACGAAGGCCGCGGCGGACGCTGCGGCCACGAACCCGTCACGCACTCGCCAGGGGTAATCGGTGCGGAAGGTGCGCCGCGGATGGCGGCCGAAGTTGCGCATCGCCAGGGTCAGGGACAGCTTTTCGGCGCAGCGCACGGCGCTGACGAACAGGGGAAAGGCGATGCGCGCGGGCGTCGTCGCGCGGATGAAGCCGGAGCGGAAAGACTGCCCCGGTCGCATTGAGCGCAATCTAATCGCCCATGTCAGATGGGGGATTTCGCTGCGCAGGAACGCCGCGATGCTCACCCCGGAAATCGCTATGGTGCACCATGTGTAGGGCACCCGGAGGCGTTGCACCATGGCGTCGAAAAGCTCCTCGACGCGCATGCACGCGGAGACCAGGACCGTCCCCGCGAACACGGCCGTCAGCAGCAGTCCGTGATGGATGCCGTGGCGGACGGCCTCCGCCGCATCCCCACCTCCGTAGAACTCGGAGCGCCACCCGAGCAGGCCGAAGAACACCCCGATTAACAGGACGAGAAGGACCTTCCCCGCCGTCGCCCGAACGTCGCGTTCCGCGATCGCAGCGAGTGCGAGGAACGCGACCACCGTCAGGGCGAGAACGGCGTCTCCGCCGTAGAGCAGCCCGGCGACGAGGACGAGCATCACCGCCGCGACAATCGTGATGGCGTTCAACCCCGCGCGCCTTCGAGCGGCGGATCCACTGGTCCAGGGGCTTTCGTCCAAGGACGTCCGTGCGCCGGCCGCGGGCAGTGCACGATCCCGCCGGGACGACTCCGGGGAAGCCGGCACGTCGGCTGCGGGACCGGACCAGGCGACCTTCCCTTCGGCGACGATGCTCGCCCGATCCGCCCACGTTCGCGCGGCACGGCGGTCGTGGCACGTGAACACAACGGTTCCGCCGGCCCCGGCGTATTCCGCTAGGGCATCCAGTACGATGCGCGAGCTCGGCGAATCCAGGTGCGCCAACGGCTCGTCGAGAAGCAGCAAACGGCGATTGGCCGCCACCGCCAGGAAGATGCCCAACCGTCTTTTCTGTCCGCCCGACAGGACGAACGGCGAGACGGGGTCAAGTGCCCGGGGGCACAGGGCTTCCCGCAGTTTCCGCAGCTCATCGGCGCCGAGTGGTCCGTGCGGGTCCGTGCCGGCCAGCGCGGAGTCGATTTCCGCGGCGACGGTCGCGCGGGTGAACTGGTGCTCGGGGTTCTGGAACGCCAACGACGCGAAGGCGTCGGGCACGCGCCGGGCGGACGCGCCGTCAATCCGGAGGTCCGCTCCCGCCGTCATCTGGCCCGACAGCACCGCCAGCAAGGTGGACTTACCGGCTCCGTTGGCACCGACTAGGGCATGAATCTCGCCCCGTTCCAGTGTCAGATCGGCCCCGTTCAGGATCCTCTCCCCGCCTCGGGCCACGTGGGTTCCGGTCAAGGCCAGCAGTGGAACGGCATCCGCCTCCGATTCCGGATCGGGACGGTCCGGCGCCCCCGTGCCCGGCGTACTGGCGTCCGGCGTTCCGGCGGTCGCGGCCGTCGTCGCAATGCCCTTCACCGCGATGCCATCCGGCGCTCCGTGGGCGGCGACGCTCCCGTCCGCATCGAGGACCGTCACCGTGTCGACCCACCCGTCGAACGGGCGGAGGTCGTGCTCGATGAGCAGGATAACGCGCCCCGGGGCCCGCAAATCACGGATGGCGGCGAACAGCGACCGGCGACCGTCCTCGTCGACGTGGGCCGCGGGCTCGTCGAAGATCATGACCTCCGGCGCCCTGGCCACCGCACCGGCGATGGCCATCCGCTGGCGTTGCCCGCCCGACAAAGCCCACGGATCCTTCTCCGCGAGCTCTGACAGCCCGACCTCCGATAGAGCCTCGGCTGATCGCTTGGCGACGATACCGGCTTCCACGAGGGAAAACTCGAGGGCCATGGCCACGTCATCGACGACTCGGAGCGTGAGCACCTGCGTCGCCGGGTCTTGCCCGACGAAGGTGACCCGGTCCCCGTCCACGGGGCGTTCGGTGCCGTCGGCATCGATGATGTGCACGAATCCGGCATGGTCGATGGGGATGTGCGAGGGGATCAGTCCAGCGATGAGGTGGGCCAGGCTCGTCTTTCCGCATCCCACGGGTCCCGTGATGGCGTTGATCGTGCCGAAATCGAAGGAGAGATCCACCATGTCGGGTGCCCATCGCCCATCGGCGTGCCGCACACCTGCACCACTAACCCGTAACCGGGCCGGGGCCGTCCCGCGTGTCGCACCGGCGCACGCGGGTGCTCCGCCGGTCACCGGGTGACCCCGCGGCTGCGAAGCCCCTTTGCGACGGCAAAGCCCAGGACCAAAAACACCAAGCTCGATGCCAAGGCTACGGCGAAGCTGATCAGGGTCATGGGCGTGGTCGGCGAGTCGACGCCGACTGCGCGCGGGGCCATCGTTCCCATCAGCGCGGAGAACAACATCGCCGAGGCCACGAACTGGGGACGCGTCCACCGCCGGTACAGGGTGACCATGAACGGAAGCTCGATGAGCAATCCTTCCATAATCAGCGCCCCGATTGCGGCGACGCCGAACGGGGTGGTCGCCGCGGACACGACGCCCATGGCAAGGCACGCGATGAGGCTCGCGCCAAGCTTGCGGACGACGATGAGGGGAACAACGCACTGCAGGAACCACAACCCGAGCGTCGCCGCGACGAGATAAACGTGGGCGATGCCGGCGAACACCTGCAGGTAGGTCAGGGGCACGATGATGAGAGACCCCGCAACGCCGATCGCGGCGGCGACGAGCATGTCGCGGGTGGATGGTCGGCCACCCGCTGCGACCGGTGCGACGTGCACCAACCGCCCGTCATCCGTCTGCGACGCCACCGCGTCCCCGACTCCCTCTCCGGAGAGGGGCTCTCCGGTCGATCCACGTTTTCCGTTCATCGTCGCCGCCTCGCTTCCGTTGCCGGTTCCCGATCGGGAACACCACCTAAAACAGCCTTAGGTTAGGCAATGCTTATCGGCTTACGCCAGGCTCAATTTACTGAAATTACCCCCGCCTCCCCCCGAACGAAAAACCGCCTTCCCAGCGTGCTCACACAGATTCGCCCCGTACTCGAGCGCGTCTTTGCAGGCGAGATTCTCTCCCGCACGCTGGTGCTGGACTCGCTCATCCACTACGAAGGTCCGACAAAACTGGCCGCCGCAGGTCGAGGCCGGGTCCTGAAGTGGATGCGCAACCGCGCCAAGAAGGACCCTGCTGCCCTGGTTGACGCATTTTTCGCCGCCCTTGCCGAGCGAATCGTCACGGTACCCGACACTGCGGCAGCAGAATTGGTCATTCCCCAGCTGGCGGCGAACATCAAAGCGCTTCAAGCACAGCGCGACACGATTGCCGGACAAGTCGAGGAGATGCTTGAATCGTTCCCTCTTGCCCAGGTCTTGATGTCGATGCCCGGCGTAGGCATCAAGACCGCCTCTAACATCGTGTTGCCCATCGGCGATTGCCAGGACTTCGCCGACGCCGCGCACTTGGCCGCTTACGCCGGCATCGCGCCGACCACCCGGCAGTCGGGTACGTCGGTCCGCGGCGAGTTTCCCACCAGGGCCGGCAATAAACAGTTGAAAAACGCGATGTTTCGATCGGCGTGGATCGCGTCGCACTGCCATCCCGCATCGCGCGACTACTACCTGCGTAAACGGGCTGAAGGACAGAAGCACAATGCCGCGGTGATGTGGCTTGCCCGGAGCCGCTGCAACGACATCTATGCCCTGTTGACTCGGCGTGAGTTCTTC
>NZ_KV795675.1:137022-161115 GCF_001809065.1 Corynebacterium sp. HMSC055G02
GCTGCGCTGATCACCGCCGGCCCGCACGATGCGGCCCGGCGATCAGTCATGGCTACACCCCTCCCATACGATGTACGTGAAAGTCCCGCCTGACTATTGACAATCCACATAGGGCCCCACGCGGATTGGAACCGAGTGGCGGCCGGACGCCGCCACCAAGGCGCCGAACAGGGCCACTTCCGCCGAGCCGTATTCGACGATCCCGAAATCACTTTCCCGAATCTTCATCCCCCGCCCGTGCTCGATGTCGCCGGAGGCCCGGAATTGGAGGCCGAAAACCAGATCCTCGTCGCTCAGTTCCGGCAGGATCACAATCCTCACCAACTCGAACGGCTCATACGCGGAATCCAGGTCGTCGTCGATGGACAGAAAAATCTCCCCGTCCCCCTCCCCTGCCCTCCCCATCGCCTCAACCCCCGTGGTTTTGGAGGGGGGGGAAGAGGGCGTTCGAGGGCTCAGCAGCTCAAGCTCAGGTCCGCCGCCTTAGAGCTCGTCGATGTGCTTGCGCTTCGGGTAGACCCGCGGACGAGCGCCTGCGATCTCCTCAGCAATGCGGATGACCTGGTTGGAGTAACCGAACTCGTTGTCGTACCAGACGTAGAGCACCAGGTGCTTACCGTTGGCGATGGTAGCCAGACCATCGACGATGCCAGCATGGGTGGAGCCGACGAAGTCGGTGGAAACCACTTCCGGGGAGTGGATGTAGTCAATCTGCTGGCGCAGAACGGACTTGAGGGAAACCTCACGCAGGTAGTTGTTGACTTCGTCGCGGTCGACCTCAGTGTCGAGGGTCAGGTTCAGCACCGCCATGGAAACGTCCGGGGTGGGAACGCGGATGGCGTTACCGGTCAGCTTGCCCTCAAACTCCGGCAGAGCCTTGGCGACGGCCTTTGCGGCACCAGTCTCAGTGAGAACCATGTTCAGGGTGGCTGCGCGACCACGGCGGGAACCCTTGTGGAAGTTGTCAATCAGGTTCTGGTCATTGGTGAAGGAGTGAACAGTCTCGACGTGACCGAACTCGACGCCCCACTTGTCATTGACGACCTTCAGCACCGGGGTGATGCCGTTGGTAGTACAGGAAGCTGCCGACAAAATATTGTCAGAGTCCTCGATGATGCTGTGGTTAATTCCGTAGACGATGTTCTTTACATCGCCCTTGCCCGGCGCGGTGAGCAGAACCTTGGAAACTCCCTTGGACTGAAGGTGCTGCGACAGTCCCTCACGGTCACGCCAACGACCGGTGTTGTCAATGACAATCGCATCGTTAATGTCGTAGGCGGTGTAGTCAACAGTTGCCGGGTCGTTGGAGTAAATGACCTGGATCGGGGTGCCGTTTGCCCAAATAATGTTGTTTTCGCGGTCAACCGAGATGGTGCCGTCGAATGCACCGTGGACGGAGTCACGGCGCAGCAGCGAAGCACGCTTGACGATGTCGTCCTCACCATTCTGGCGAACCACAATCGCGCGCAGGCGCGGGCCGTTGAACAGTGCCTCACGAGCCAGCAGAATGCGGGCCAGCAGACGACCGATACGTCCGAAACCGTAGAGGACAATGTCGGTCTTCGGGGTCTGTGTCCCGGCACCGATGACGTCGGCAAGCTCACGCTCGAGGAATGCGCGCAGATCGCCGCCTTCCTCTTCGAAGCTGGTAGCCAGGGCGCCCAGGTCAATGGAGGCGGTGCCGAGATCCATCTTCACCAGTTCCTGCAGAATCGGCAGGGTCTGACTCAGGGGCAGCTCCTGCGAGGTGATGCGACGGGCGTAGCGGTGCGACTTAATGATGCCGGTCTCGGTAACGTTTTCCAGTCGGCGGCCGAAGATTGAAGTCACGACATCATTGTTGCGGCGCAGTTGTCCCAGGAGGGGGATCATCTGCTCTGCAAGGCTGATGCGCTCATTCCAGTCATTGCGCTTGATGGGGGCCGAATCCGACATAAATCCTCCTGGCTTAAATGAGTATGAGTTCCCCCTCAAAATACCCCGCACACGCTATTCACCGGCTATCGCCCTCAACTGGGTACCCCGTATTGTGGCCCAGCTTTCACCCAATCGGGGGAGACACCGGGAGACACCTCAAGGAAGAAAATTGAACCCTACTTACCCGTTAGAATAAGAGCCATGACGGAACCCCTGGATATCCAGCAGCAATCTCCCGCCCAGCCGCCATACCGCCTTGTAGTCACGGATATGGACGGGACTCTACTAAATGAAGACAAGGAAATCCCGGAGTCCTTTTGGCCGGTAGTCACGGAGCTGCTCGACCGCGGTGTCCACTTCGCTCCCGCGTCGGGCCGCCAGTACGCAACTCTGGCCGACCAGTTCGCCCCCATTGCACACCGCATCCCAATCATTGCGGAAAACGGCAACTATGTCGCGGATGCGGGCGAGGTGGTTTCGGTTACCAGTATCGACCACGACATCGTCACTCAGTTGGTACACGCGATCCGCCAGTTCAACGACAACCGTGTGGCGGCGGGCCGTACTCCCCTGTCGGTTATTATCTGCGGCGCTGCCAGCGCATACGTGGAGTTTTTCCCGCCGCATTTCAATATTCCGGAGGAAGTTCAGCAGCTGCAGTTCAACGAGGCCGCCAAGTACTACCTGAAGCTGCAGAAGGTCGATGATGTCATCGCCGCTGCCGCCGAGGACGGCATCGTCAAAATTGCCGCCTTTGATCCTTACTCCGTCGAAGAGGAATCGGCCGATTACCTGCGTTCCCAAAGCTCGCACTTGCGCGCGGTAGTCTCCGGTGCCCACTGGGTCGACCTCATCGATGCCAACACCAACAAGGGCACGGCACTCGCCGCCCTGCAGGAGGCCCTAGGTGTCTCTCCTGCCGAAACTGTCTGCTTCGTTGACTACCTGAATGATCTCGAGCTCATCGACCACGCAGGCCGTTCGTTTGCCATGTCCAACGGTCACCCGGAAATCAAACGCCGCGCCACCGACATCGCACCGTCGAACGCGGAGGAAGGCGTCATCACGACGCTGCGCGAGCTGTTCAACCTCTAACTGCAATTGACCCCTTACCCCACTGGAGCGGTAAGTTAGAAAGGTTGAACCCGATTCCCTTATTCCGATTTTCTTTTTAAGGAAAGCGTAGTTTCCCTGTGACCACTCTCGCCGAAGAAGCCGCACGCCGCCGCACATTCGCCGTCATCGCACACCCGGATGCCGGTAAGTCCACGCTCACCGAGGCGCTGGCGCTGCATGCTCATGTCATTAACGAAGCCGGTGCTGTCCACGGCAAGGCCGGCCGTAAGTCGACTGTGTCCGACTGGATGGACATGGAGAAGGATCGCGGCATCTCGATTGCCTCTTCCGCGCTTCAGTTCGAGTACCAGCCAGAGGGGCACGACGGCGAGCCGTACATGATCAATCTCGTCGATACGCCTGGTCACGCTGACTTTTCCGAGGACACCTACCGTGTGCTCACCGCTGTCGACGCCGCTGTCATGCTTGTCGACGGTGCCAAGGGTCTCGAGCCTCAGACGTTGAAACTGTTCCGGGTTTGTAAGTCCAACGGAATTCCCATCGTCACCGTCATCAACAAGTGGGACCGCCCGGGTAAGGCTCCCCTGGAGTTGATGGATGAGATTGTCGCGGAGATTGGTCTGCAACCGACTCCGCTGTACTGGCCAGTTGGTGAGGCCGGCGACTTCCGCGGTCTATTGGAGCGTGGTGAGGACGGCCAGGCCAAGCAGTTCATTGGCTTCGAGCGCACTGCCGGTGGCGCCACTATCGCCGCTGAGCGTCACCTCACCCCAGATGAGGCCTCCGCAGAGCAGGGCGACGCCTGGGAGACGGCAGCCGAGGAGTCCAAGCTACTCTCCGCCGATAGCGCTGACCACGACCAGGAGATGTACCTCGCTGGCGACACCTCTCCGGTGATTTTCGCCTCCGCCATGCTGAACTGGGGTGTCCACCAGATCCTGGACACTCTCTGCGAGCTGGCTCCGGCACCTGGTGCCCGCGAGTCCGACCCGGCTGCCGTTGCCGCTGCAGCGGCTGGCGGCCAGGGGGCTATCGTCGAAAAGCGCGAACCGACGGATGATTTTTCGGGCGTCGTGTTCAAGGTGCAGGCGGGTATGGATACGCACCACCGCGACAAGCTGGCCTTCATGCGCGTTGTCTCTGGCGAGTTTGACCGCGGCATGCAGGTCACGCATGCGCAGTCGGGACGTACTTTCTCCACAAAGTATGCTTTGACCGTTTTCGGCCGGACACGTTCGACTGTGGAGACGGCTTACCCGGGCGACATTGTCGGCCTGGTCAATGCGGGTTCACTGGCGCCGGGTGACACGATCTACGAGGGCCGCAAGGTTCAATTCAAGCCGATGCCGCAGTTCGCGCCCGAGCACTTCCGCACTCTGCGCGCCAAGAGCCTGGGCAAGTACAAGCAGTTCCGTAAGGCTGTCGATCAGCTCGATGCCGAGGGCGTGGTGCAGATTCTGCGCAACGATGCCCGCGGCGATGCCGCCCCGGTGATGGCCGCGGTCGGCCCGATGCAGTTCGAGGTCATGATGGCACGCATGGAAAACGAGTACAACGTCGAGACCATCGCCGAGCCAATCCCCTACTCCGTCGCCCGCCGCACGGACGAAGAGACCGCGCCTGAGCTGGCAAAGCAGCGCGGCGTGGAGATCTTCACGCGTTCCGACGGCGCCCTCATCGCCCTCTTCGGCGACAAGTGGAAGCTGTCCTTCATTGAGAAGGAGCACCCGGAGTTCACGCTCGAGACGCTGGTCGCTGACTAGAGTTTTAAGGAGATTTCACCAACATTGAGCCAAACGGTTGAGCTTCCTCCACAACCAAGTGCATGGCAGCTTTTTACTGCCTTCCACTCCCGTGCGCAGAGATGGCCAGGTGCCCTCCGCGCAGCACTCGCGCTATTCCTGCCGGGTGCCGTGGCACTTCTCACCGGACATGGCTCGGAGATGCTCCTTATCGCCGCTGGTGGTTGCGTGGTCATCTATGGCGAAGGCCACCCCTACCGCAGCCGTCTGCGCGTGATGGCCATCGCCGGGCTATGCTTGATCGCCGGAGTTATGTCCGGCAGTTTTGTCGGCTCGGTGGTCCACAGTGAGATCGCTTCCGGCGGCAGCAATCTATGGCTGCTGCTCATCGCACTTTTTACCACGGCGTTGGCCACCATCGGCGCTTTTATTCAAAACGCACTGCGCCTGCCACCGCCAGGTTCATTCTTCATTGTGATGGTCTCCGGCGGCACAACAATGATCGCCCGCCTCGGCTTCAACCCGGTGGAAACCGCCATGTGGGCTACCGTTGGCGTGCTTTCCGCGATAGTCATCGGCATGGCACCGCGGTTGTGGAATCCGCATGGCCCCGAGATGGCGGCTGTCGAATCCCTTGAATCAGCCATCGACGCGATGGAAAAGTCAGACTCGACATCGTTCGCCGTTCATCACCAGGCGCAAACTGCACTCACCGACGCATGGGAATCGCTTGCCGACGCAGGCATCATCCGTGGCAGCAAAATCGTTAAGCCCTCCCACACGGAACTGGTCAACCGTGTCATTGCTGCTCATCAGCGGCTGATTGCTATCCGCACACGCTTGGGCGTGCACGGCAGCGCTGTGGACATCGTGGACACGCCTAACCTCTTCGACGAGACGCAGACAACCATTCCACTCGCGCGACCAAGCGTGAGTTACCGAATCTTCCGCTCTTTCGATCGCTATTCCCATGCGTCGATGACTGCGGCAAAGGTTGCTATTACCGGTGGCTTAGCTGGTCTCATCAGCGTGCTTGTCGGTCTCGACCGGCCTGACTGGGCGGTGGTCAGCGCATTGATGACTCTGCAGTGGGGTCCCGACCGCACCGCTGGTTCGATCCGAGGGATTCACCGCATGGTCGGCTCGATTATCGGCATTTTCCTCTATGCGCTGCTCTTTTCCTTTGGCCTGGACAGCTGGACGCTACTTATCGCGCTTGCAGCCTGCCAATTCGGCGCGGAGATTCTCGTGGTGAAGAACTATGCGCTGACGACAATCGTCACCACTCCATTGGCGCTGCTGCTGGGCGGAAACGTCGCTGGCGAACTCGCACCGATTGTGACCGATCGTGTCTTGGAAGTCGGTATCGCCTGCGCGCTGGCTCTCGCTGTCCTGCACTTCTGGCCAACCGAGAGCATTGAAAAGCACTACCTGCGTCATATTCCGCGCTGCTATCGACAGATGGGCGCTCTTCTCGGCGCGCTGCTAACCGGTACTCCGAATCAGGCGCTCGATATTCGTCGAGATCTCCAGTACGAGCTGCTCAGTGAGCGCCAGGCCATCTCGTCTTTGGCCACCAACGACCCCGAAATCGCCACTCCACACTGGGATGGGCATCGTCGCATTCGCACAGCTGGCTATTTGTTGCTGGACTACTGTCGCACGCATCCGGATATCCGCCCCTCTCACGAGGAGATTTCCAAGCTCGCTGAGGTAGTCCAGGCAGCTAAAGCTGAGGAGCGCTAGTCCTCCGGCAGCGGGGGCTCCTTGCGCAGGTCGCGGGCTGTTGCCCGCCGTACCTCGCGCGGTTCCTCCTCCGAGCCCCGCGAACGGAACTTAGCCGCGATGTCCTTCAGCGAAGACGACAGCGGCGGCAGCTTCTCCAGCGCGTCACGGCCCGCGTCCCACGCGTCGGTAGCAATATTTTCCGCTTTCCGACGGAACTTGCGGACCTTCTCCTCACGCTGCCGCTTAGTCTCTGCCGCGTCATTTTGCCGCTCGCGCTCACGTTCAAAGGCTGCGACATCGCGGGCCTCCGCGTCGGAAAGCCTCTTCGAGGCGTGTGCCGCGGCGTCCCACGACTCCTCCAGCGATTCCGCGAGGTGCAACATGGCATCGATGCGCTTTTCAACTTCGCGCAACTTCTCGCGGTAGCCCCGCTGAATGTCATAGCGGCGCATGATGCGGCGGGCACGAGTGGCCTCATTGCGCCAGGTGATGATTGCGCCCTCAGAAATCGACTCATCGACGACGAAGCGCATCGTCCACGGGTCGACATCAGCGCTGGCCAGATTGTTGCGTACCCGCTCCTCGCGGTCGAGGACGTCCTGCACGAGACTGCGGGCACGCTCTTCGGCTTGATGGGCGCGGTTGGTACGGGAGTTATCTGGTCGGAAGCTCACCTGGACTATCCTACCGCTCGGCTGCTGCCAAAGCCGGTACTTGGTCGGTCTCGGAGCTCTTCTGCTGGTCACTGTCGCTCTGGTGCTCGAGGCGAACCCAGGAGACAAAGCCCCAAATAACGAAGCATCCGTAGAAGAGGTACAGCGCCGCCGACGGGTAGTAGCCACCCTTGAGCAGCAACGGCACTCCCACGGCGTCAACGGCAATCCAAATTAGCCAGAATTCGTTCCACCCGCGGGCCATACCCCAGGTCGCCAACATCGAACCGACGAAAATCCAGGCATCGGCCCATGGCCCCCACGAGCCCAGCATCTCAAAGATATTGGCACAAATCACAGTGGCGAAGATAGCCACGGTAATCATCCCAATGCGTTCCGATGCCGTCGCCCACCGCGGCTCAATTGCGACCTCGTCACCGCTCTGATTGCGGCTCTTGACCCAGCTGAACCACCCGTAGAGACTGACGACGATAAACATGACCTGACGCCCAGCCTGGCCATAGAGATCAAGATTTTGTGGCGTGTGGAAAACTCCGCCGAGGAAGACGGTAAACAGCAAGGCATTTCCGATAATGCCGACCGGCCAAGCCCATACCTTCCGTTTCATACCTAGGAAGGCACACGCCAGGCCAAAGAGGTTACCGACAATTTCACGAATCAAGATTGGTGCTCCCGCCACACTGAGCTGTGCAGTGAGGAAACCCACCAAAAAATCCGACACGTATTCCACGAATTATTCAACTCCTTCTCTTTCATCCGGACTATGACCGTCGGTTTCGGATTCCAACCGAAATCTGCTTGTCCCCTACCTGACGACCCTTCTGGCCACAGGTAGGGCGCTCGTGGACTTGTCTGCGTCAGCCGCAGCATCACCACCGGTGAGGAATTTCACCTCGCCCTGAGAATGCGAGTTCAACGTTAGCACTGTCGCCTTGCGCGCATGTGCATTTTATTCAATGAGGTTTCAATATGAGGTTCTAATACAGCCCCGACATAATTACGCATCTACAATGCGTAGTATGAGCCAAAAGCCCCGCCAACCACGTCCTCCCCGCCCCGCCCGCCGCTCCCATCACAAGCGCTCCGCTGGCTGGGTTCCGGACCAGCACGGCGCCTGGTTCATGGTCACCATTCCCCCGCTGACCGCTCTCGCCCTCACCCCCACATGGACAGGCCTTGCCGTCACCGCGACCTGGCTGCTCGGCTACTTCGCATTCTTCGCCGTGAGCGTCTGGCTCCGCTCTCGTCGCCAACGCCGCCACCTCGCACCCGCCGCCACGTACACCGCGCTCACTGCCGTCGCCGGCTGCATCACACTGCTTGCCGACGTTTCCCTCCTCACCTGGGTCGCCCTCATTGCCCCTCTTGCCGCTATCGCTATTTGGGAGACCTACCGCCGCCGACCGCGCTCACTTCTCTCTGGTGTCTCCACCGTTCTGGCCGCTAGCCTCATGGTGCCTATCATCGCCGGACCAACCCCGAAAGCTTGGGCAATTGCGGCTATCTACGCTGGATATTTCGTCGGCACCGTGCCCTATGTAAAAACTATGATTCGCAAGCGCGGCAACCGCCAGTGGCTCATTGGCTCGGTCACGTATCACGTTCTCATTACCGCCGTGGCCATCATCGGGTGGCTCCTCCTCCACGACCGGAACCTCATCAGCATCGGTGTGCCCATCGTCGCAATTGGGCTTCTCATCAGGTCTTTTACCATGCCAATCTCCGGCGCTCGCCGCGCTCGGCCGTGGACTCCGAAACAGGTCGGAATTCTCGATGCCTTCTTTGGAGTCGCCGTCGTCCTGGCTGCGTGGTAAAAACGACGGCGGGGACATACTTTGGGGATTTTTGGGGAGGGGATGAAGTCTATGGCTTCCACCAAACACGCAGTCAATCACGCAGTTTCGGTCTCAGACTTGGCCGCTAGCCTGAACTCGCGGCAGGCACCACAGTCGGGCTGGCGCAGCTGGGTTCATAAGGCCACCTGGGGCGCAATTTCACCGCGGGAATCATCGTCGGCACGCAAGCAACGCGAGCTGATAGAGCGGGTGCGACAGCCTATCTACGGTGACTACAACATCGCTGTTATCAGCGTGAAGGGCGGCGTTGGCAAGACGTCGACAACCATGTGCCTGGGCGCCACGCTTGCAAGCCTGCGCAGTGACCGAATCGTCGCAATCGACGCGAATCCGGACTTTGGCACCCTCGGTGCACGCGTCACCGCAGCCAATCCCGCATCTATTCGCGATCTGCTCCGAGCCCCGGATACGGACAAATACGCGCAGGTCCGCGCATATACATCACACACGCCGTCACGGCTGGAGGTTGTCGGCAGCGACCAAAATCCGACATCGACGATCGCGCTTTCCGACGGCGAATACTGCGCGGCCCTCGACATCCTTCGGCGGCATTACAACGTGAGTCTGACAGACTGCGGTACCGGCCTGACGCAGCCCATCTCCGCTTCGATTCTGTCTGCGGCCAATTGTCTGGTGCTGGTCACCACGCCTGCACTGGACGGCGTGAAAAGCGCCTGGACGACATTGGACTGGCTTTCAGCGCACGGCTTCGAACGGCTGGTCTCTACCACTGTCGTGGTGGTCAACGAGCTAAATAAACAGGGACTGTCCACAGAGACCGTGCACGAGTTATTTGCCCAGCGCTGCCGCGCAGTACAGGTCATCCCCTACGATCCGCATATCGCGAATGGTGCCAATATCGAGCTGGACAATCTCCAGCCCGCCACCACCCAGAGTTATCTCGAATTGGCGGCCATGATTGCCGATGATTTCGCGCCGACGACTGGCCGCCACAGCTTTGTCTAACGCATAGCCAGCTAACGAAGGTGCTGTCGAATCTCTTCGACATCAACTTCCTGCACGGTAGCGGGCTTAAAGGCGGCGTCGCGGTCCTTATCCACCAACACTGCCCGCACGCCTTCGGCAAAATTGGGGTGCTGACGCATGTAAGCGCCGAGCTTCATCTCCCGGTTCAGAGCCTCCTGCAGCGTAACCCCCGGACCCGCGTTCGCTGCATAGAGCTCCGCTGCCGCCACGAGACTCTCCGGGTTGGCGGGTGCCAGCAGATCGCGGAAGGTCTCCACTGTTGACGACGCACAGGAGCCAGCCTCAGCGGCTTCGTTGAGAGCACGCTCAATCTCCAACCAGCTATCAGCGCCGAAGCAGGCCTCGATGCAATCGCTCCACTCGGCCAGCTGCGGCTCACCGAGCAGCTCACGAGCCTCAGCCGAGTCCACATCGAGCGCATACTCCGCAAGCGCCGAATCAATTCCGTCTCGGTCCAGTGCCGCGACGAACTCGTCCAGTTGCGCGGATGGCACCGCATGCGTTGCCCATCCAGCCCACAGCATGTCCGCCGCAGTTAGGCGGTAACCGGTCAGTCCTGCAAACCGAGCAATCGCGGGCGAGGGTCCGCCCAACTGAGTGTTCACATGCTGCGAAAAATAGGTAATGCCCACATCGGGAACAAAGCCGATTGCCATTTCTGGCATGGAGGCGCTGGCTCGCTCAGTCACGATTCGGTGGGAGCCGTGCATGGAAACTCCCAGGCCACCACCCATAGCGATGCCATCAATAATCGCGATATATGGTTTGGACTGCGCAAATTCCGCAATCATCGCGTTCATCTCGTACTCGTCCCGGAAGAACTTCTCCCCCTGCTCCGGAACACCATCGAGCACAGCCTGCCGAACTGCGCGCACGTCACCACCGGCACAAAACGCCTTGGGGTGACCGGATGAAACAACAATGTGATCCACCGAGTCGTCGTCACGCCATGCGCGGAGCCCCTCGACGACCTCGGTGACCATATCTAAATCGAGCGAATTAAGTGCCTTCGGCCTGTTCAACCGAAGGTGACCAAATCGCCCGTGGACTTCTCGCAGCACCTTTGGCTCATTGACCTCGGTGCGTGCAGTGCCAGAACCGTTATCAGTAGCAGTCATGTCACCCAGTGTGACACAGATAACTAACCAGGGAAAGGTTCTGACAGGAAGGTTCTGACGACCAGAACCTCACTGAGACTAAGGAGCTACTTCTTCTTGCTCTTCTTGTCCTTTTTGTCCTTCTTGTGCTTCTTGCCCTTCTTATCGGACTTGCCTGCGCCCTTCACGCGGTCAGCCTCGAGATTGGCGGCAACGTCCGGCACATAGCGGAACTCAGTGCGCGGCGGACGCTCGTAGCTTCCCTCCGACTCCGGACGTTCCGGGATTTCCGGAACATCGCGCTGAATGCGCTCGTACGGAATGGTCGTCAACAGGTGGTTGATGACATTGATACGCGAACGCTTCTTGTCCTCAGACTCAACCGTGAACCACGGTGCGGACGGGATATCGGTGTGGATGAACATCTCATCCTTTGCACGGGAGTAATCCTCCCAGCGGGTGATGGACTCCAGATCCATCGGCGAGAGCTTCCAGCGGCGCAGTGGATCCTCACGACGGGACTTGAAGCGGGCAACCTGCTCCTCGTCCGACACAGAGAACCAGTACTTACGCAGGATAATGCCGTCTTCGACCAGCAGACGCTCAAAAATCGGCGCTTGATGCAGGAAGCGACGGTACTCCTGCGAAGTGCAGAAGCCCATGACACGCTCAACGCCGGCACGGTTGTACCAGGAGCGGTCGAAAATCACGATTTCACCAGCAGTCGGCAGCTTTTCGACGTAACGCTGGAAGTACCACTGACCCTGCTCACGGCTAGTCGGAGCCGGCAGGGCCTCAATACGACAGGTACGGGGGTTCAGGTACTGCGTGATGCGCTTAATGGCCGACCCCTTGCCGGCAGCGTCACGCCCCTCCATCACGATGACAATTCGGGCACCGGTTTCTACCACCCACTGCTGCATTTCGACGAGCTCTGCCTGGAGCTTTTTGAGCTCGGCCTCATAAGCCTTCTTGTCGAGCTTCGGTGGGCGCTGGACGTCGTCATTATTCATAGTCCACAGTTTACCCGGCAGGGCGCGACGACCCTATTCGCCGGGTTTAACCGCGGGGCCTAATCGCTAACCTTTTTGCAACCCTAGTCGCGTGAGTAAAGACGCAGCGTGACCTGTGCAACAAGCCCAGCAAAGACCATGCCAATAACGACCACGATCGGCGCCACCACACCGATATCGCCGTTGGTCAGCGGCGCCAGGAGCTGTGCCTTGTACAGGTTACTCAGCGCCGGATCGATGACCGTCGCCTTGCCCAGGAACAGCGCACCAATGGCCAGCACACCACCAATCAGCGACGCAATCACAGCCTCGACGACGAACGGCGCCTGCGTGAACCAACGGCTGGCACCGACCATGCGCATAATCTCAACTTCCTTACGACGCGAGAACGCCGCAATCTGCACCATGTTCGCAATCAGGAACACCGCGGCAACGGCCTGCACCGCCGCTAGCAGGAAGGTCGCATTTCGAACCGAGTCCAGGTTCTGAGCTGCAGTACCGATCTCTTCATGCTGGTCAGTAACGTGGTCGACCTGTGGCAGCTCCCGAATCGGATCGAGCGGGCTTACATCGGTCGGATCACTCAGACGCACCATCACGACAGCCGGCAGCGACTCCGGCGTCGCATTTTCCACGAGCACGGGGTCACTGTCCTTGAACATCTCCACGAAGTGGTCAAAGTTTTGCTGACGGTTTCGGAAGGTCACCGAATCAATGCCGTCAGCCTCTTCAAGCTTGCCGACGACCTCAGCACACTCCGGCGATGAGCAAGTTTGATCTTCGGCGGAGATTTGTTCATTCAGCTCAATCTGCACTTCTACGCGATCGAGATAGAGATCCTTCGTGCGGCTGGTCTGCTCAGTAACCAGGATGCCCGTCGCAAGCAGCGCCAACGACACCGCAGTCGTAATAATCATCGCGATGGTCATCGTGATGTTTCGGCCCAAGGAGGAGAAAGCCTCACCGAGGACAAAGCGAGTCTTCATAGGTCAGTAATACCTTTCGAATGAGTTCTTCTACCGATGGACTGTCTGCTAGTTGTTCAGGCCGTAAACACCCGTGGCGTCGTCACGCACGAGACGCCCCAGCTCCAGCTCCAGCACGCGGCGACGCATGGAGTCCACGGCATCGTTGTCGTGAGTCGACACGATAACCGTCGTGCCCATGCGATTGATGCGGTCAAGCAAGAGCATGATGTCACCGGAAGTGCTTGGGTCGAGGTTGCCGGTGGGCTCGTCGGCAAGCAAGATGAGCGGGCGGTTGACGAAGGCTCGAGCAATGGCAACGCGCTGCTGTTCACCACCAGACAACTCGTGCGGGTAGCGATTTTCCTTGCCCGAGAGCCCGACCATTTCAAGCGTTTCCGGAACAGCTTTGTCGATTTTCGCCTTCGGCTTGCCAATTACCTGCAATGCGAACGCGACATTTTCGTACACGGTCTTCTTTGGCAGCAGGCGGAAGTCCTGGAAGACGTACCCTACCTTTTGGCGCAATTTCGGGATGTTGCGGCGAGAAATCTTGGTCAGATCCTGGCCTGCGACCGTCAGTTTTCCTGAATCCACTTTCTCTTCACGCACCATTAGGCGCAGGAAGGTCGACTTACCAGAGCCCGACGGTCCAATGAGAAAGACAAACTCACCTTTATCTATGTGGACTGAAACGTCGTCTAGAGCTGGTCGGCTAGAAGTCGAATAGGACTTGGTAACCCCGTCGAAAGTGATCATAGATAGACACTCTAATCACTTAAGCCACTCAAGTCACTCTGGAATGCGTGGAATTGGGCGCTGGAGTAGCGAGGCTGCGGGACCGGGTGGCGTTGCCCCCCCCCCAGAGCGCGCGACCACACGGAAGTGCACACTACGACAGTATTCGAAACTATTTTCCCCAAAATCTTTAAATCACCCTTTACTTCGCTTACCTGTTCGATTAAAATGAGCGATGAAAGATTAAACGCGAGGATTAAAAACACCAAATAACGTCGCCGAGCTGCTTAAAGCTCGGAAAATTCGCTCAGAGTTAGTCGAAAATATTTTCACTATCTCTTCCTTATTTCAACATTTCAACGTCCAGGCCTTATCTTTCAGGGGGATTCAACAATGGCCAGCGGGGAACATATACCACGGAAACGCACTTACGCTGCGGCGATGGAAGCAACAGCGCCACGCTTTCACCATGAGATTTCTCAAACAGCACCAGCACGTCTTGGAATTGACCGTAATCGAGCTGATCTGCAGCTTGCCCTTGCTTGTGTTCCGTCTTCTTCAACAAAAGATGTCGAAGATTACATCGCCAAAATCGCTCCAGCTCTTGGCATGTCGCGCGGGAGAACACTCCAGTACATCGATATCGGGATGCAGCTAGAGCGGCTCCCGCGGTTGAAAGAGCTTCTGCTCAAACGCGCACAGCTACCGCTTCCCCACATGCGGGTCATTGCCACAGCCATCCTCCCCTTGGATGACTCCTCTACTGTGAAATATTTCGAAGACCATCTCCTCGAACTGATCACGCCGAGAGTCAATGGTGAAGTTCTTCGCGGAGTTCGGAGTCTTCAACAGAATATTCAGCGATTTATTAATGAAGTCAGCCCGCTATTGCGCCCTAAAAATGAGTACGACCCGCCGATTACTTCGTTTCAAAAAGGCATCGAGCAAAAAGCTGGCGAATCTATAAAGTTCGAGTTAAAGAACAACCTCACTGAAGTCACCATGGAACTGATGCCTGAGCGGGCAATTGAGTTTCAGAAAGTCTTGGAAGAAATTACCGCTGATCAGGACTGCGACTTCGTCGAGGCTTTTTCACACCTTCTGCACGGGACTGCTCAGGTCACCGCCACATTGAATCTGTACTGCCCACTTACTCAAGACAAGCCGCAGGAGGCATGGATCGGCGGTCTGGGGTGGATCAACAAAATCGCCACTGAATCCTGGCTCGATCGAGTCACTAGCATCCGGCTACTAGCGGACGAGAAAACGGAAAAGTACTCGCCAACAGAGCGACAGCGTACTTACGTCCAAGGTAGAGACGGCACCTGCCGCTTTCCCGGATGCGATGTCGATGCAACGAAGTGCGACATCGACCACATTCAGTCGTATAACCACGAGAATCCCGAAGAAGGTGGCCAAACCGAAACGCCTAACCTCCATTGCCTATGCCGCCGCCACCACAATCTAAAAACGGCCGGTCTTTGGAATGTCGTGCGCGATATCGACGGCGTGGAGTACTGGACCTCCGTCACTGATCAAAGCACCGAAAAAGCTGCGCTTATCAGCACAGAATCAGGACCGCTCTCCGGCCACGGTCGCTACTCTTTCGACCTGCGCAAGACAAAGAAAGCACAGACACTCAAGGAATACAACGAGCAGAGGTTGGAACACCTCCGCGAATCACAGGAGCTGACAAATCAGGCTCGCGAAGAACTGGGAATGAACAAAAACGAGAGAAACGGAGAAGCCGACGAACCCACCACACCGGAAACACCCGAGGCACCGGAAGCGCCCGAAGACGAACCGCCCTTCTAGCGCTACTCGCCTTCGGACTGCTGAGCCATGCGCCAGCGAATACCGGCCTCGATGAAACCGTCGAGGTCACCGTCGAGGACCGACTGTGGGTTGTTGACTTCGTATTCGGTACGCAGATCCTTGACCATCTGGTACGGGTGCAGCACATAGGAGCGCATCTGGTTACCCCACGAGGCATTGCCGCCTGCGCCGAGAGCATCCAGCTCCGCGCGCTCTTCCTGGCGCTTCTTCTCCAGCAACTTCGCCTGCAGAACTCGCATGGCAGATGCCTTGTTCTGGTGCTGGGACTTCTCGTTCTGGCAAGTCACCACGATGCCGGTCGGGACGTGCGTAAGCCGGACCGCGGAGTCCGTGGTGTTCACCGACTGCCCACCTGGGCCGGAGGAGCGGTAGACGTCGATACGCAAATCTGACTCGGGGATGTCGATGTGATCCGTTTCCTCCACAACCGGCAGCACCTCGACCTCAGCGAAGGAAGTTTGGCGGCGGCCCTGGTTGTCGAAAGGACTAATACGAACCAGCCGGTGCGCGCCCTGTTCGACCGAGAGGGTGCCGTACATGTACTCGCCATGGACGACGAAAGTAGCGGACTTAATACCGGCCTCTTCAGCGTAGGACGTGTCGTAAACCTCGACCTTATGCCCGTGCTTGTCGGCCCAGCGCAGGTACATGCGCATGAGCATCTCGGCCCAGTCAGCGGCATCCACGCCACCGGCACCGGAGCGGATGTTGATGACCGCCTCGCGCTCGTCGTAAGGCCCCGAAAGCATCGTCGTGACCTCGAGGGATTCGATGTCGGCACGCAGCTCAGCGCGTTCGGCATCGGCCATCTCGACGGCGTCGGGGTCGCCCTCCTCTTCCGCGAGTTCATACATCACGGAGAGATCGTCGAGGCGCCCGCGCAGCGAGTCGATCTTTTTCTTCTTCGCCTGCGCCTGCGACAGTGCACTGGTGACCTGCTGCGCGTGGTCGGGGTCATCCCACAGCGACGGATCGGCGGCCTGGGCTTCCAACTCCCTGATCCGGTCGGAAAGCTCGTCGACATCGACCACCTTCTCAATGGTGGTCAGCGTCGCGTCGAGTTCTTTGAGGTCAGCATTCAGATCCGGGTTCACGGGTACTACCTTAGCTATACCGCCTGTTTCGGTGCACAATAGGACGTATGTCTGAATCCACCGCCAGCCAAGATTCCAGCCAAGACCCGCACCAAGATTCCAGCCAAGACCTAGAACTCTTTCTCTCCCAAGTATCCGAGTCGATTGTGGCATCGGATACCAGCGTTGCGGTTGCCATCGTGAAGCGTGCCGCTACCATTGCCGCTCGTATGCGCGACGAAGGCCTGGTCACGGAGTACAAGACATCGATTTCCGACGTCGTCACCGCGGCCGACCGCGCAGCGGAGAAATTCGTCGTCGAGGCTTTGGCCGCGCTCCGCCCGGAGGACGGCATTCTTGGCGAGGAAGGGTCCGCGAAGGAGTCCCAGTCTGGTCGCACGTGGGTGATCGATCCTGTCGATGGCACCTACAACTTCACCACTGGTTCGGACTACTGGTGCAGCGCATTGGCGCTGGTTATGGGCGATGCGAACAATCCGGATGAGGTCATCCTCGGCGCGGTGCACCGCCCGGCAACGGGCGAGAGCTGGATTGGTGGCCCCAATCTCCCGACCACTCGCATCAACATTGACGGCACTGTTGACGATCTCCGGGTCACTGACCACCCGCTTTCGGAAGTCTGCGCAGCGACCTACCTCCACACCACGGTGGTGAGCTCGAGCGAGGAATCCGAGGTCACCGCCACAAAGTCCTGGCTGGATGCGGTGTCCCGCAGCGCTACCTGGCGCATGCTGGGCTCGGCGTCGGTAGATATGGCAGGCGTGGCCGACGGCCGCATCGGCGTGTGGTTCCAGCGCGACGTCGCAGCCTGGGACTGGCTGCCTGGGTATGCGCTTATTACGGGCGCAGGCGGCGAATGCACGTCGGTGGGGCGCTGGAAGCTTGCGGGCTCGAGTGGCCAGGTCGCAGAGCTGAGTGAGGTTCTGCGCTAGAATTTCGGCCATGACCACCTCTTACTCCGAAGATCTCGCCCTCGCACTCTCGCTTGCCGACGCAGCCGACGACCTCACGATGTCCCGCTTCGAGGCGGCCAATCTAATCGTCGAGTCCAAGCCCGACCTGACTCCGGTCTCCGATGCCGATATCGCGTGCGAGAAGCTGCTCCGCGAGATTCTGTCGGACAAGCGCCCGAGCGATGAAGTTCTCGGCGAAGAATTCGGTGGCGAAGCTGTGTTTGAGGGGCGCCAGTGGGTCATCGACCCCATCGACGGCACTAAGAACTTCGTGCGCAATGTCCCGGTCTGGGCCACCTTGATTGCCCTGCTGGAGGACGGCAAGCCGGTTGTCGGCGTAGTCTCTGCCCCAGCACTGGGCCGTCGCTGGTGGGCATCCAAGGGCGACGGCGCATTCAAGCGCACCCACGTCGGCGGCCGGGAAGCCGCTCAGCGCCGCATTGAGGTCTCGAAGGTGGCAGACATCGCGGACTGCTCAATTTCCAACTCTTCGCTCACCGGCTGGGCCGAGCGCGACCTGCGCGACAACTTCATCGGGCTCACCGATGACGCCTGGCGCCTGCGTGGCTATGGCGACTTCTTCTCCTACTGCCTGGTAGCCGAGGGTGCGGTCGATGTCGCCGCAGAGCCGGAGGTTTCCCTGTGGGACCTGGCAGCGCTTGCGATCCTGGTGGAGGAAGCTGGCGGCCGCTTCACTTCCCTAGCGGGAGTCGACGGGCCGCACGGCGGGGACGCAGTTGCGACGAATGGGTTGCTTCACGACGCCGTCGTCAAGCGCCTGGGCGGGTAAACAGGGTTTTCCAACCTATCGCAATTTGCGACGAGCGGCTCACTATCTCCCGTCCGCGTGACCGATATCCAGGATACGTCGCAGCTCAGCAAATACCTCAGGGCGTACCTCATGGGTTACCACCCGTCCACTCTTAGACCTAGTTAGCAGCCCGGCATCCGCCATGGTCTTTAAATGATGCGACACCGTCGGCTGACTAAGCCCAGAAACAGCGGCCAGCTCCCCTACGGTCATCGGACTACAGCCAGCGGCAGCGAGCTGAGACAAAATTTGCAGGCGCGCCGGTTGCGCCAGCGCTTTGAAGAGCGTTGCCGCAGCCTGCGCTTCCGCCGCGTCGAGAGGCCGACCGCCAAGTGCACAGCATTCTGAGATTTCGTCCATACCCGTTGAGGCTACACGGCCTCCCCTCTAAATATATTGACAATCATCGATATATTGATTACACCGGAAACTATGACACAGACTACAAAGTCACTCAGCTTCCTAGACCGCTTCTTGCCGCTATGGATTGCAGCTGCAATGGCAATTGGCCTCATTCTGGGCAAAATTGCACCGTCACTTGTGAACTGGCTGGCAGAGGCAAAAATTACGACAATTTCCGTACCAATCGCCATCGGATTGCTGGTCATGATGTACCCACCGCTCGCAAAGGTTCGATACGACAAAACGGGCAAAATTTTGACATCAAGGAAGCTGATGGGCATCACAGTCTTCCTCAATTGGATTCTCGGCCCCGCACTGATGTTCACCCTTGCCTGGATATTCCTCAGTGATAGTCCAGAACTGCGCACTGGCGTGATCATCGTCGGTCTCGCCCGCTGCATTGCAATGGTTTTGGTCTGGAACGACCTATCTTGCGGCGATACTGAAGTCGCTGCCGTATTGGTGGCCGTCAACTCGCTATTTCAAATTTTCATGTTCGGCGCTCTAGGGTGGTTCTACCTGCAGATTCTGCCCTCCTGGTTGGGACTGGAAACCACTTCCGCCACCTTTTCTTTTTGGGCAATCGCACTATCTGTAGTGGTATTCCTCGGTATTCCGCTTCTGGCTGGCGCGGCATCACGCATAATTGGTGAACGCACCCGTGGTCGCGACTGGTATGAAAATGAGTACTTGCCCAAAATCTCACCATTGGCACTTGCCGGCCTTCTATACACAATCGTGTTGCTCTTTGCGCTTCAGTCACAGCAGATTCTTGAGAATCCCTGGACCGTTGCGAAAGTGGCACTACCACTAGTGATCTACTTCCTCGCCATGTTCGCGATCGCTCTCACTTCGGCCAAGGCCGCGGGCATGAACTACGCAACCTCCGCATCGATTGCCTTTACGGCCGCCGGAAATAACTTCGAGTTGGCAATTGCGGTTGCGATTGGCACCTTCGGCCCATTGTCCCAGCAAGCACTTGCGGGAACGATTGGACCACTTATTGAAGTACCCGTACTCGTTGCACTTGTCTACGTCACCCGCGGGCTCGGGCCGCGCCTTTTCCCTAATGACCTTTCCGTACCGGACAAACTATAGAAAAAGGATTCTGAAATGAAGGAAATCCCGAAGGTACTTTTCATCTGCGTGGCAAATGCCGGTAAATCCCAGATGGCCGAGGCCATTGCGCGTGCAAAATATGCCACGCAGTTCATCGCCCTTTCAGCAGGAACGAACCCCAAAACTACTACCAATGCGCTTGCAGCCAAATCAGTTGCAGAAATCGGCGCCTCTATGGACAGTGCATCACCAAAGCCCATTGCCCCCACGATTCTCCGGACTGCAGATCGTGTTGTCATCATCGGCGATGCCGCTCATGTAGAGCTCCCCTCGGACGCTCAAGGCTCACTCGAGCGTTGGCTTACTGACGAGCCCTCAAAACGAGGCATCGACGGAAAAGAACGCATGGATCTGATTCGCGATGACCTCGAGCGCCGTATCGACGAGTTAGCTGTCGAACTCCGTTCCACTAAGAATCCCTAAGCGGCAGAATCCAACAAAAGCCGCCTTATCGCCAGCGTAAGCCACACGACTGCGCCGACGCCTGCGATGAGACCGAGGAGCAGGAACATCAGGCCGACTGCCCAGAGCCCGGTGGTGTCGTCAGTGCCGGCGATGATGCTCCAGCACAGGGCATAGCCGGCGACCGCTGCCCACCACGTGGGCAGCAGGTTCAGAGTTGGGGCGGGCACGCGCATCATGGCAGAGGCAGTAAGGATGACCATCGCGAAGCCACTGCAGAAAACCTGCCATGGCGAGTAGTCGTATTCGCCCTCGAGCGTCCACGCGAGCGTACAAAAGCAGATTAGGAATGCTGCGACAAAGACGAAAATCGTGTGCCCAAACGCGATACGCTCGCCGGACTTTTTGGCCAGCCACACGGCACCCATCCAAGCGAGAGCGGTGGGGATGGCAATAATCAACAGGTACGCGAGGAAGACTCCTGGCACCTCAGCCCAGGTGAAACTCGTCAGCATTGATCTCATGCCACTAGGTTACGCGTGCCCCTGGGCTTTTTGAACGCGCTAGTTTCCCAGTAAAAACACAGACGAAACACTGTGTTTTACACATGCTCACTTAATGTATTGTCAGATTCGGCTGCTACAACTAGAAAGTCGTTTTCAATACGCCATTTGTAGAGAGTGCTTTTTACCAAAGAGCACCTCCCTATACGTTGTAGTAAAGGAGAAATCTGGGGTGAATAAACCTACCCGAATCGTGGGGCTTGATATAGCGCGCTCACTCGCCATCATCGGCATGATTATTGTCCATATGGCCTCACTACTTTGGAGCACAAAGGTTGTGCTCTCTGGCCTACCCTCATCACTGTTCGCCATCATCGCCGGCGCCACAATGATGATCATCGGCCGTAATTACAGCAGCACTACCTTCTTGCGTCTAATCACCCGCGGTGCCCTGATCATTCTCATCGGCCTGGCACTATTGCCGGTCGGTGGAGAAATTCAGGTGGTCCTCGTCATCATGGGCCTGGTAATGATGCTGGTTTCCTGGATGCCAGCGCTCGGAACTTGGTGGCGAGTCGGCTTCTTCATCGCCGCAACCATCGCCGCCACAATCAAGTACGCGCCTATGACGCTGCCACAGATCTATCCGCTACTCGCGTGGATTGCATATTTCATCGGCGGCATGCTGCTTTACGACGTCTACTTGCGCGGTCGCCTGCAAAGCACTTCCACCTCTGAGACCAACGCCAATACTCGGTTGAGCTGGATTGTTACCGCTGTCAGCGTTGTCGTCACTGCCGTCGGCATGTACTTCCGATTTGATCCAGAGATTGCTGGCTGGCTCCGCTTTACCGGACACACTGGCGTCTTCGGCGAAATCATTCTCTCCGTCGCTGTTGCCGCTATTGTGTTGCACTTGTGCCTGTTCGTAGGCGATCGTTTCCCAGCTGTGGTTTACCCATTCGCGGCTATGGGAACAATGTCACTGACTATCTACATCCTGCACGTTCTCACCGCGTTTTATTGGCAGCAGAATGTTGCATTGCATTCCACGTTGTCTGCAGCAGGTTTCATCGTATTCTTCCTCGTCATCGCTAGCCTCTGGAAGAAATTTGTCGGACAGGGCCCTGCCGAAAAACTCGTTGCCACCGCAATCAAGGGCATTGTTCCTTCTGGGAAAGGGAAATAACCGTGAAGAAAACATCTTTTTCCATCGCAGCAATTGTTAGCAGCACCCTGCTTCTATCTGCGACTCCGGCTCTTGCATTGGAAAACGGCGAACCCGCACCCGCCAATGCTGAAAGCAGTTCTGTGGCCGCGCTAAAGATTGGCAAAATCGGTAATTTCGGTGACTGCACCGGCACGCTGGTTGCCGACCAGTGGGTGCTCACCGCACGCCACTGCCTGGAGTCTGTGAACAACGAAGGGACCCAGGCCCGCATCGGTGGAAAGGTCTACGATGCCGATTCTTGGGCGCTTTCTCCAATGTCTGATGCGGGATTGCTTCACCTGACCGAAAAGGTCACCGACGCAACCCCGGCGAAGGTCTCCCGCGATATCCCCACACCTGGACAGACGGGAACTCTCTACGGCTGGAGCAGCAGCTCGTCCATGGCACGATCCGGGCAGCTTCCGATGACCAAGATGGTCGTCAATGAGCTGCTGGGAGGAGGCCCCACTGAAGGAACCCCAGGTGAGGCTGCGCCTGGTGGTGCTGTTCCGGGTGACGCTACTCCAGGCGAAGCTGTTCCGGGTGAGGCTATTCCGGGCGGCGCTGTTCCGGGTGACGCTATGGAATCAATGGAGATGCAGCCAGGAGCTGCCATGCCAGATGACTCCAAAACCGAGTCGATCCCGGCAGGGACAGAAAGTATCCCAGCCGACGCTGCCATGATGCCAATGATTCAAAGCGCCATCCTGGACGCACATTCCGTTTCCGGCGCGGGTATGCAGGGAGGCGACTCCGGTGGCCCATTCTTCGTCGACGGAAAGCTCGCTGGTCTCGCTACCGCCGGAACCTCCAATGGCGACCCTGACCTGCCCTCCCCCAGCGCAGCTATCACTACCCTCGCTGGCACTGCTGACTGGATCGATGACATCACCTCCGGCCGTGACACAGAAAGTGTGCTGACTGCGGAGAACACTCCTGCTCCGCCAAAGACCATTCAGACCAGCGGTGATCACGTGTGGGCCTACCTCGCCATCGCATGCGCTGGCGTGGTTATCGCAGCGGCTTGGTCGCGCATTAAGAATGGCCGACAGTAAAACCGTCTGACCTCAACCAAAACCACCTCCCAGAATGAACTGGGTAGGTGGTTTTTTGATGCGACGGTTCATCCCCTGGTTCCAAAAGCTTCTCATCCCCGCACCGATTACTGCGGGCTTGCTCGGCTTGCTGCTAGGCCCCAACGCTTTGGGAATAATCCAGTTCAGCGAGCATTTCGGCGACTACGCGACCATTCTCATCGCGGCAGTCTTCGGTGCCCTGCCATTCACAATGGATTTCGATGCCAAGGTGCGCCAGCGCGCGCGAACGATGTGGTCCTATTCCGTAGGCATGTACCTGGCGCAGTGGGGATTCTTCGCGCTACTCGGCGTGATAATTTTTGCCCCACTGTTCAACACGCCGGACTGGTGTGGCTATTCGGTGGAGTAGCGCTTATCGGTGGGCTAGTCCTGTTGATTCTGCCGATGATCATGCTGAAGAAATCGAAAGCCAGGGCTTCGTAGAGTTCTTTATAGAGGGCGGGGACAGGAAAAGTTTTCTCCCGCCCTCTACTGTTGCGACCCCACAGTGGACTGACCAGGCCCGTCTGCCAGCTATTTTCTAGCGCTGCGCTCACTTATCGATGCATGATTCACCTATCGATGCGCTCCAGCATGGCCATAAGTGAATAACTCATCGATATGTGAAACTGAAAGCCAGCAGCGCGTACATGAGTTGAGGTGAATCGACCGGAATCAACCCAGGACCCCCCTCAAGCTAAGTACCTTCATGCCGACTAATCGAGCAGCGCCTCACACTGCATTTCTGATGACCGCCCCTTTAATGCCCGGTTGTGCAGTGCGCGAGTTCGTCAGACCCAACGGCTACCCAACGACTTACCCCCCCCAAAAAAACGGTGAAAAACGGGTTAAACGACAGAAGGGGATGCGGACGTTTTTTTGGACAGTTTCAA